>NZ_JAYSGF010000025.1:0-70745 GCF_041912965.1 Chromobacterium sp.
CGGCGAGGATGTCCTCGGCCGGGGTGATGATCTGGCCGCCGCCGGGGAAATCCGGGCCGGGCACGTATTGCATCAGCGCCGCGGTGTCCAGTTCCGGATTGTCCAGCAGCGCGACGCAGGCGCGGGCCACCTCGGTCAGATTGTGCGGCGGGATCTCGGTGGCGAGACCCACGGCGATGCCGGAGGCGCCGTTGAGCAGCACCATGGGCAGGCGCGCCGGCAGCAAGCGCGGTTCTTCGAAGGCGCCGTCGTAATTGGGCACGAAGTCCACGGTGCCCATGTCGATTTCCGACAGCAGCAGATCGGCGATCGGCGTCAGCCGCGCCTCGGTGTAACGCATCGCCGCCGCGCCGTCGCCGTCGCGGCTGCCGAAGTTGCCCTGGCCGTCGATCAGCGGATAGCGCAGCGTGAAGTCCTGCGCCATGCGCACCAGCGCCTCGTAGGCGGAGCTGTCGCCGTGAGGATGGTACTTACCCAGGATCTCGCCGACCACGCGCGCCGATTTCACCGGCTTGGCGCCGTGGGCCAGGCCCATGTCGCGCATCGCGTACAGGATGCGGCGCTGCACCGGCTTCTGGCCGTCGGCCACTTCCGGCAGCGCGCGGCCCTTGACCACGCTCATCGCGTATTCCAGGTAGGCGCGCTCGGCGTACAAGTCCAGCGGAATCCACTCGCCGTCGGCAGTGTCGGCAGGGGGCGCGGGCGGCGGCGGAGGGGTCAGGTCGGCGGCGCTGTCCGGCAGGTTTTCGGCAAACAGATCGTTATCGTTCATATGGGCAAGGCAGGATGTGAAATCGGTTAGCGTCCATAGGCCGGCGCTTGCGCCATGGCAAACGCCGTCTTCACGGTTATAGCTGGCGGCGGCGGCTTGACGTAATCTTGGCGACGACGCGCCGCGCGCTTGGAACCTGTTTACGATCTCAGATCGTAAACAGGTTCTTAGAGCCGGCAACAGGCAATGGACCAGTTTGGGGGGATTCTACTATGGCAAACCGTGTAGCGTGGCACTGCCACCGTTTCGACGGCTTCACGCCGCTGGCTTTGTACCGGGTGCTGCAACTGCGCGACCGGGTGTTCGTGGTGGAGCAGCAATCCATCTACGGCGATGTCGACGGGGTGGACCCGCATTGTCTGCATCTGTCCGGCCACGACGACGGCGGCCGGCTGCTGGCCTATGCGCGCCTGATCGCGCCGGGGGAGAAATACCCGGACGCGGCGGCGATAGGCCGGGTGGTGGTGGCGCCGGAGGCGCGCGGCCAAGGTCTGGGCAAGGCGCTACTGGCGCAGGCGGTGGCGCAGTGCCGCGCGCATTTTCCGCAGGCGGCGATGATGTTGTCGGCGCAGACCGACGCGCAGGCCCTGTATGAGAGCTTCGGTTTTGGCGTGGTGTCCGAGCCCTACGACGACGGCGGCATTCCGCATGTGGACATGCGGCGCGAGGCTGGCGTCTGAGAACCTGTTTACGATCTGCTGCGCGTCGGCGGAATAGTTAGACAAGGGCGTTGAAAACGCTTTCAGAATGCTCATGTACCCCCTGTACATTCCGCTTCTTCAACCGTTTTCGCCTTAGCTCGCGAGATCGTAAACACGTTCTGAGCGCTCGCGGCATGGCCCACAATGAAAAACCCACCCCCGCGAGGGGGTGGGCGCATCAGGCCGGGCATTGGGCTCAGCGTTTGACCGCCGGGCCGTCGCTGCCCAATTCCACCGCGTAGGCCAGCGCCAGCTGCGAGAACTTCAGCGCGTGGCGCGCCTGGTTGCCGGCGCTGGCGAGGGTGTCGCGCACGGTGTGGATGTTGGGGTTGGACTGGTTGAAGGCGGACTCGAACGGGAAGGACGCCGGGTAGCCGTTCTTGTGCCAGGAGGCGTGGTCCGAGCACGCGTAGCCGCAAGAGCTGTAGCCCACGGTCAGATTGGGCAGATAGGTTTCGGCCAGATTGGCGAGGAAGGTGTTCTGCGCCGAGTTGGTGTAATCGGTGAACAGGAAGATGTCGTCCTCGCTGCCCTGGTAGTTGGTCATGTCCAGCTGCAAGGCGCCCACCACGTTGACCTTCTGCTGCTTGTAGCGGTTGGCGATGTCGGAGGAGCCGCGCAGGCCCACTTCCTCCGCCGCGTAGGCCATGAACTTGATGGTGCGGCGCGGCTGGTAGTTGTTGGCCAGCAGCACGCGGATCACCTCGGTCAGGCTGGCGATGCCGGAAGCGTCGTCGTCGGCGCCCGGCGCGCGGCTGTTCTCGCCGGTGCCGCTGCCCACGGTGGAGTCCAGATGGCCGCCCAGCACCAGGGTTTCGGCGGCGTTGTCCTTGCCCTTGATGGTGAGGATCACCGATTTCTGCGGCCAGGCGCTGTGGGCGAACTGTTCCACGCTCACGTCGCTGCGGCCGGCGGCCAGCTGCCGCCACTGGTTGGCGATCCAGTTGGACGCGTTGACGCCGTGGCTGGTGGTGTAGAAGCGGTTCTGGTGGTTGGACAGGGACTGGATGGTGCCGAGGATATTGCTGTCCTGCAGCTGCGGCAGCAGCTTGTTGACGGTGGCCTGGTCGTTGATCTGGTAGCTGGGCAGCAGGGTGCTGGCCACCGGGGCCTTCAGCGCGCCGCGCGCGTCCTGCAGATCCTTGTGTACGATGAAGCCGCCGCAATGGCGCAGGCTGTGGTGGATGGCGTCCGACAGTTGCGGCAGCACGCTGTCGTCCACCTGCACCAAGTGGACTTTCTCGGTGGCCACGCCCTTGGCGGACACGCCGGCCGGCAGCGCGCTCACCGCCAGCTGGCGGCTTTCCTGGCTGCGGCTTTTCGGGCTGACCTGCTGTAACAGTTGATAGGCGTTGTCGCCGATGGAAATCCATACCGGCGCGGCCTGGGCGGCGCCGGCCAGGCTGGTGGCGGCCAGGAGGGCGACGAGACTTGGTTTGAGAGCGAACATAGGGGGATTCCTGAGCGGTGCCGGCCATGGGCGGACCATGGCCGGCGAGTGGGTCGGTGGAAGCGCGGGCCGTCAGGGCCGCGCGCTCAGGGGGTCACTCAGCTATCGCAAGCCACGCCCACGGCGGTAAAGGCCTTGGTGACGTCGGCGCTGTTGTAGCCACGCGCTTCGGCCGCTTTTTCAACGCCGCAAGCGGCGCTGTTGTAAGTGGCGTTGGCGGTCCAGTACAGGCGGTTGGCGTCCACGAACACTTCAAAGGCCTTGCGGGTGTTCCAGCCCGGGCTGGTGGCGATCAGGTAGAAAGCCTTGTTGTACACGCCGCTGGAGTAGTGCACGTCCAGGCCGCTGGTGTAGTCATTGGCGTGACCGATGGAACGGCCGTCCTTGGTCGGATCGGCGAAGTAGCGCAGCGCGCCGGTTTTCTTGAAGATCTCCGCGCCCACCAGGAAGTCGTTCTTGCCCTTCATGTAGTACTCGGCGGCTTCGCCGGCCATGTCGGAGAACGCTTCGTTGATGCCACCGGACTGTTCGCTGTAGACCAGGCCGGAGTTCTGCTCGGTGAAGCCGTGGCTGACTTCATGAGCGGACACATCCAGCGACACCAGCGGATAGAAGCGGGTGGCGCCGTCGCCGAAGGTCATCGCGCTGCCATCCCAGAACGCGTTTTCATAGTTGCGGCTGTAGTGCACCTTCATCAGCAGCTTCTGGTTGATCGGGCGCAGGTTGAACCAATCCTTGTACAGATTGAACACCACATTGCCAAAGTAGTGGGCGTCGTTCAGCGGCGAGTAGGCGCCGTTGATGGCTTTGTAGGTGTTGGTGGGGCAAGCGAACTTGTACGGGGTGGTGCCGCTGGTGCCGCCGTTCAGGTTGACGGTGGCGACATTGCCGCTGTCCATCTTGCAATCGCTGGTGACGACCAGCGGGCCGTAGTCGGTGCCATACAGATACTTGCCGGTCTTGGCGTTGCCGCCGGGGCCGTTGGCGTCGTTGTGGTTCAGGCCTTCCCACTGCTTCAGCACCTGGCCGCTATTGGCGTCCACGATGAAGTGCGGGCGGCTGGGTTCCTTGCCGCCGTCCACCATGAAGGACACCAGGTACACCAGCTGGGCGGTGTTGCGCTTGTCCAGGCGCACCACCAGCTCGGTCTTCTCGTTGCGGGTTTCGTAGCCGTTGGCCTTCAGCGCCTTGGCGTTGGCCAGCACTTGAGAGGCGCTGAGCGCCGGCTTGACCGAGGCCAGGTCCGAGGCGATGCCGCGCACATAGTAGCCGGACAGCTTGCTCGCCGCGGCGGAGGCCGAGCCTTTGGCGAACTGCTTCTCCTCGACCACGGCTTCGCCCCATACCGGCACGCCCTGATAGTACTGCTGGTAGCGGGTGATGACTTTGCCGTTGGGGAATTGCGAGCTGCGCTGCGCCTTCAGTTCGCCTTGGTTGATGCCGGCGGCGCTGAACGCGCTGGTGCCGGCGACGAGTTTGCTGGATTTGGTCAACGCATCCAGGTTGACGCGCTCGGCGGCGTGGGCGGAGCCGTAAGCCAGGGCGAGAGCGGACAGCACCAGGGCGCGAACCATCGCAGTTTGGGTTTTCATCACGAAGTTTTCTCCAATGTAGATCAGCGGGACACGGTAATGGCCCGCGTCAAGCCGGCTAGCCTTGCGTAAAGACCGCCGGCGCCGGACGGGCTTGCGCCCGTCGTTGCGGACGTCGGGAAAACGTTTCGGGTGTGGCGGGCGCCACCTGCCAGGAAAGGTCTTCACCGCGTCCTGCATGCATTCCCGACATGGGACATCCCTCTGGGGATTGGAAAAAGGAACGGCTGAAATCAGAGGGCGTTGGCTTGGCTTGTTCTGTCGGCCACTTGCCAAATGCATGAATGATGTATTGTTTTTTCCGGCTTGATATGCATCTGTCCTAACGGTCAGTTGCCTGGGACCCGCTCGCGGCCGGCATGAGCCAAATCAAAGCGGGATGCCGCATTTTTGCGGCAATGGAGGACGCGGGTGAAACATCAAGAAAATGAAAAGCCGCATCATCCCGATGCGGCTTGTTGTGATGCGGCAACATCCAAATTGCTATAAAAGCGGACAAACTGTCTAATTTTGGAAGGTTGCAGTTTTTTGCTTATGCGTAAAATTCATGATTTCAATGAGTTGCCCTCACCGGAGACCGGTTCACGGCGCTAGCCGCGCTATCGCCCAGCCGCCGTTTTCCCGCAAGGAATACTGTACCCGGTCGTGCAAGCGGCTGGGTCGGCCCTGCCAGAACTCCAACCGGTCCGGCGTCACCGCGTAGCCGCCCCAATGCGGCGGCCGCGGCACGTTCAGCGGGTGCTTGACCCCGAACATCGCCGCGCGCGTCACCAGCACGCTCTTGGAGCTGATTTCGCTGCTCTGCTCGCTGGCCCAGGCGCCGACGCGGCTGGTGTAGGGACGGCTGGCGAAATAGGCGTCGGACACCTCCGGCGCCACCTGGGCGGCGCGGCCCTCGATGCGAATCTGCCGCTCCAGCTCCGGCCAGAAGAAGGTCAGCGCCACATAGGGGTTATCGCTCAGCTGGTGGCCCTTGCGGCTCAGATAATTGGTGTAGAACAGCAACTGGCCGTCTTCCACGCCCTTGAGCAGCACGATGCGCGAGGTGGGGCGGCCGTCCGCCCCGGCGGTGGCCAGGTTCATCGCCGTGGGTTCCGGCGCTTGCGCGGCGATGGCTTCGTTCAGCCAGCTCTCCAGTTGCGCCAGCGGGTCCGGCAGGCACTCCTCCGGCGACAATTCTTTCTTGGAAAAATCCTTGCGGATGTCTGCGAGGTTCAGCGACATTTCATCCTCCTTGGGCGCTCATCTTATGCCAGTTTGCCGCGGTGGGATAAGGCCGCAGATCAAACCTTGCGCACTCGCCATAGCCGTCGAACGCGACGGCGACGGCGCCATCGCGCTGGAGCGCAGGACTTGAGGTTCAAGTTAGGCTAAAATACCCCATTTCACTGCCGCGGCTTTTCCGCCCATGCATCTGTTCGCCCTTGGTTTGAACCACCATACCGCACCGCTCTCCATCCGGGAAAAGCTGGCTTTTCCTGCGGAGGTGTTGCCCAAGGCGCTGGACAGCCTGGTCAGCTCGCATGCGGCGCGCGAGGCGGCCATCGTCTCCACCTGTAACCGCACCGAGATCTATTGCACCGGCGGCGATCCGCAGGCGGCGCTCAGCTGGCTGGCGCAGTATCACGGCCTGGCGCTGGCGGAGATGCAGCCCTATCTGTACCAGCTGGACGAGGCCAATGCCGCGCGCCACGCTTTCCGCGTCGCCTCCGGCCTGGATTCCATGGTGCTGGGCGAGACTCAGATCCTGGGCCAGTTGAAGGACGCGGTGCGCAGCGCCGAGCACGCCGGCACCATGGGCACCCTGCTCAACGGCCTGTTCCAGCGCACCTTCGCCGTGGCCAAGGAAGTGCGCTCCAACACCGCGGTCGGCGCCAGTTCGGTGTCGATGTCGGCGGCGGCGGTCAAGCTGGCCGAGCAGATCTTCCCCACCATAGGCGAACTGAACATCCTGTTCGTCGGCGCCGGTGAAATGATAGAGCTGGTGGCCACCCATTTCGCCGCGCGCAATCCTTCCTGTATCACCGTGGCCAACCGCACGCTGGAGCGCGGCCAGCGGCTGGCGGAGCAGTTTGGCGGCAATGCCGTCACCCTCTCCGAGCTGCCGGACATCCTGCCGCGCTACGATGTATTGGTCACCTCCACCGCCAGCCAGTTGCCCATCATCGGCAAGGGCATGGTGGAGCGCGCGATCAAGGCGCGCCGCCACCGTCCCATCTTCATGCTGGACCTGGCGGTGCCGCGCGACATCGAAGTGGAAGTGGGCAAGCTGGCCGACGTGTTCCTGTACAGCGTCGACGACATCGCCAGCGTGGTGGAAGTGGGCAAGGAAGCGCGCCAGAGCGCGGCGGCGGAAGCCGAAACCATCATCCAGGCCCGGGTTTGCGAGTTCAGCGACTGGCTGAAAAAGCGCGAAACCGTGCCGCTGATCCGCGCGCTGCGCGACGACGCCGACCGGCTGCGGCGCGTGGCGCTGGACGCCGCGCTCAAGCAGCTGGCGCGCGGCGAAGCGCCGGAGCGGGTACTGGAAACCCTGTCGGTGCAACTGACCAATAAATTGATGCACCCGCCCACCCGGGCCTTGTCGTCCGGGCGCGGCGCGGAGCATGACGCGCAGGTGGAAGCCGTCGCGCGTCTTTATCGTTTACACCCGGAGTCGTAATGAAAGCGTCGATTGCGGCCAAACTGGCGCAACTGGCCGACCGTCTGGAAGAGGTGACCCACCTCCTGGCCAGCGAGGCGGCCACCCGAGATATGGATGCGTTCCGCAAGCTCACCCGCGAGCATGCCGAACTCTCCCCGGTGGTGGAAACCTACCACAGCTACCGCCAGTGCGAGAGCGACATCGCCGCGGCGGAAGAGATGCTGTCGGACCCGGAAATGAAGGAATTCGCCCAGGCGGAAATCGCCGAGGGCAAGGACAAGCTGACGGCGCTGGACCTGGAGCTGCAGAAGCAACTGCTGCCCAAGGATCCCAACGACGAAAAGAACATCTTCCTGGAAGTCCGCGCCGGCACCGGCGGCGACGAGGCGGCGCTGTTCGCCGGCGACCTGTTGCGCATGTACACCCGTTACGCCGAGCGCAACCGCTGGCAGGTGGAGATCGTCTCCGCCAGCGAATCCGATCTGGGCGGTTATAAAGAGGTCATCGTGCGCCTGATCGGCTTTGGCGCTTATTCCCGGCTCAAGTTCGAATCCGGCGGCCACCGCGTGCAGCGGGTGCCGGCCACCGAGACCCAGGGCCGCATCCACACTTCGGCCTGCACCGTGGCGGTGATGGCCGAGGCCGACGAACTGGCCGACGTGGTGTTGAACCCGGCGGATCTGCGCATCGACACCTTCAGGGCCAGCGGCGCCGGCGGTCAGCACATCAACAAGACCGATTCCGCGGTGCGCATCACCCATATTCCGACGGGGATTGTGGCGGAGTGTCAGGACGGACGCTCCCAGCACGCCAACAAGGCCAGCGCGATGCAAGTGCTGGCGGCGCGCATCATGGACATCCAGCGCCGCGAGCAGCAGCAAAAGGAGGCGGCCGAGCGCAAGAGCCTGATCGGCTCCGGCGACCGTTCCGAGCGCATCCGTACCTATAACTATCCGCAAGGCCGCATCACCGACCATCGCATCAACCTGACCTTGTACAAGCTGGACTACGTGATGGACGGCGATCTGAGCGAGCTGACCGATGCCTTGATCGCCGAACAGCAGGCGGAACTGCTGGCGGAATTGGGCGAGTGACAGCCTACGGTACTAGCAAGGATTATTGCGTTGCCGCTGCCGGCGCAACGCGCTACACTCGCAGACTCAAGAACGGGCGGATTTCCGCCCGCGCCCGCTTGGCGGCCTGATCGCCGCGCGGGCTTATTCTCCGAACTTTGGGCCACTCGATAGTGGCCTTTTTTCTTGCCTGCTCGCCGCGCGTGGGCAAAAAAAAGGCCGGGCCCTGTCTGAACCCGGCAATGCCCAACGTGGATTGGCAGTCAATCTGGCGCCGCCGCATTCAGCAGCCGCGCGATAAGTGGTGGAAATTCCCCATTGCAAGCGGATGTCATTCTGTAATATTTATAATCCGTTACTATTCCAGTGCGGATAAAACGCCGGGCTTGGGGAAGACGCCGCCGAGCACGCCGACAGGCTAGGCCCGTGTGCAAGGCGCCGCGTCAGGAATCGGGACGCGCGGCCAAGCGGACCCGCCATGCAATCCGGAGGCAGGCGACAAATGCCATGCCATTGATGCATGGCTGCCGGAATCCGCCCGTTGGCGGCCGCGCCGCGGCCAGCATGCCAAGCATACGATGTTGCGCTCGGCATGACAAAGCAGTTAATTTCATGATAACCATGATAAAAAGGCATGTAAGATGAAGCTGCCACCGCTGAATGCATTACGCGTGTTTGTCGTTGCCGCCGAGCATTTATCCTTCACCCGCGCCGCCGCCGCGCTGAGTCTGACCCAGGGGGCGGTCAGCCGCCATGTGCAGACTTTGGAGGAATACTACGGCGCCACCCTGTTCACCCGGCAGGCGCGCGGCCTGTCGCTGACCGCCGAGGGCGAGGCGCTGATCAAGCCGGCGCGCGAGGCCTTCCAACTGCTGAACGAGGCCAGCGAAGCGCTGCGGCTGCGGCAGAGCGATTTGCGCGTGCGCATGCCGCCCACCCCGGCGATGCGCTGGGTGCTGCCCAATCTGCCGGACTTCCAGACCCGTTATCCGGAATACACGCTGCACCTGGTGACCCAGCTGATCCACGACAAGCCGTTCAACCGCGCCGAATACGATCTGGCGGTGGTGGGCATGGCGCGCGCCGAAGTGGCGCCGGATCTGCGCACCGAATGCATTTGCCGCGAAAAACTGATCCCGGTCTGTTCCCCGGCCCTGCTCAATGGCAAGCACCCGCTGAACACCCCGGGCGATTTGCGCCACCACACCCTGCTGCACCCCTGGCGCGATCAGGACACCTGGAAGCGCTGGCTGAAGCTGGCCGGCGTCAACGGCGTAAATCCGGAAAGCGGCGTCACCTTCGACGCTTCCGAATACGCGCTGCACGCCGCCGTCGCCGGCATGGGTGTGACCCTGGCCCAGGTATCCATGGTGACTCAGGACCTGGATTCCGGCCGTCTGGTGATGCCTTTCGACACTGTGCTGGAAACCGAGTGGAGCTACTACCTGGTGTATCCGCACGAGCTGGCGGAGCTGCCCAAGGTCAAGGTGTTCCGCGACTGGCTGGTGGCCATCCTGGCCAAGAGCGAGGCCAGCAGCTGGCTGGCGCGGCGCGGTTACTGAAGCGCGCGGTGGCGCGGACGTGCCGCCGCCTAAGAACCTGTTCAAAGTCTGCTGCGCTTCGTGAGCCGTTGCACGGTGAGTACGAGCTCAAAATGCTCATGTACCACTTGTACATTCCGCTTTTTCGCTCGTTTTCGCCTTGCCTCGCCCTTGCTCGCGAGACTTTGAACAGGTTCTAAGATGCTGTTCTAAAGCCTGCTTTGTAAATCTTTGTGTCCGCCACTGGATTACGGAGCGATCTCGGCGCAAAATAATTGACTAGTCAATTATTGATGGGTCAATAGAAATGAACACCTTAGCCGCAACCGCTGGAGCGGCCGGCGCGCTGGATTTCCGCCAAAAAGTGCTGGCCATGCTCGGCCTGTGTTTCGTGCTGCTGATGGTGGCGCTGGACCAGACCGTGGTCGGCACCGCCATGCCCACCGTGGTGGCGGAGCTGCACGGCTTCGACCTGTACGCCTGGGTCGGCACTTCCTACCTGCTCACCTCGGTCATCACCGTGCCCATCTTCGGTAAGCTGGGCGACGATCACGGCCGCAAACCCTTCGTGCTGACCGCCATCATCCTGTTCACCGCCGCCTCCATGCTGTGCGGCCTGGCCCAGAACATGCTGGAGCTGGTGCTGGCGCGCGCGCTGCAAGGCGTGGGCGGCGGCATGCTGGTGGCTACCACCTTCGCCTGCGTGCCGGACATGTTCCCGGAAACCGCGCAGCGCCTGCGCTGGCAGGTGATGCTGACCGCCGCCTTCGGCCTGGCCAATGCGGTGGGCCCGACGCTGGGCGGTTTTCTCACCGAATATCTGGGCTGGCGCTGGGTGTTCTTCGTCAATCTGCCGGTGGGCGCGGCCAGCCTGTGGTTCGTGTGGAGCCATCTGCCGGCGATGCGCCGCACCGGCCCGGCCAGCAAGCTGGACTGGCAGGGCGCGCTGCTGATCGCCATCTTGCTGGGCTCGATGCAGCTGCTGGTGGAATGGCTGCCGCTGCATAAGCCGCTGTGGCTGATGGCCGGCCTGGGCCTGAGCGGCCTGGCCGCGCTGGGCCTGCTGCTATGGTGGGAACGGCGCTGCCCCAACCCGCTGCTGCCCCTGGACATGTTGAGCCACCGCAGCCTGGCGCCCTTGTTCGGCCTGTCGTTGCTGCTGGGCGGCGGCATGTTCGCGGTGATGTACTACGCGCCGCTGATGTTCCAGGGCGGCTTCGGCCTGTCGCCGAATCAGGCCGGCCTGCTGGTGACGCCACTGGTGGTGTGCATCACCCTGGGCAGCATTCTGAACGGGCGCATCGTCACCCGGGTGCGCCGCCCGACGCGGCTGCTGGCGCTGGGCTTGTTGTTGTTCGCCTTCACCGCCGGCGGGCTGGGCTGGGTGGACGCCGCCACCAAGCATTGGCTGGTGGCCGTGCTAATGGCGGTGGGTGGCTTGGGTCTGGGCCTGCTGCTGCCCAATCTGACCATCTTCGTGCAGCAGAGCGCGCCGCGTCAGCAACTGGGCGTGGCCACGGCGATGATACAGTCCACGCGGATGATAGGCGGCATGCTGGGCACCGCGCTGGTCGGCGTCTTCGTTACCCACCACTACGTGGGCGGCGTCAATGCATTGCCCATCGCGCCGCAGTGGCAGGGCTGGCTGCGCGATCCGCAGATCCTGCTCAGCGCCGAGACTTCCGCCCGTTTCGAACAACTGACGGCGGCGGCCCAGCTCAACGGCGGCGCGCTGCTCGGCGCCTCGCGGCTGGCGCTGGTGGACGCGATTCACGCCAGCCAGTGGCTGGTGGCGGCGCTGGTGGTGCTGGGCGTCTTGCTGGTGAGACGGGTGCCGCATGTAGAATTGCGCGATGTCAAAACCAAAACGGCGGTCATCCATGACTGAGCGCGCCCCCAATCTGTTGCAGCAAATCGGCCGCACCGGCCGCGCGATGTACGCGGCGTTTGAACAGCAAGTGGGCTATCCCTTGCCGCGCTGGCGCATCCTGGCGGCCTTGATCGACCTGGAACAGGCGACGCAGAAACAGCTGGCCACCCGGCTGTCCATGGACCCCGGCGCCTTGACCCGGCAGTTGAAAGCGATGGAGGGGGACGCGCTGGTGCGCCGCATCACCGACCCGGCCGACAACCGCCAGACCCTGGTGACGCTGGCGCCGGCGGGACAGGTGCTGATAGACGAGGTGCAGCCGCGGCGCGAAGCGTTTTTCCGGCACGCGCTGGCGGATATTCCCGCCAGCCAGATGGAGACCACGCTGGCGGTGCTGCACCGGCTGGAGCAGCGCTTCCGCGATCAGGATTAGAGCCGGCGCCGCCGGCTGGCGGCGCTCATTCCTGCGGCTGCCACTGATAGGTCTTCAGCACCGTCTTGATGCGGCCGCTTTTCTGCAGGCGGTCTATCGCCTGGTTCAGCTGCGCCACCTTGATGTCGGAATGCGGCGACACCGCGCACATGGTGGGCATGAAGGTAACCACCAGCGGATGCAGCTTGAGCGAGGCGGCTTCCTGCGGCCAATTGCGCGCCCAGGCGGCGAACTCCAGCTCCGACACGATGGCGACGTCGCTCAATCTTTTCTGCACCGACTTCACCAGCAGCTCCATCCGCGCCTCCTCGTTGTGCGAGGCCGGGTTGCTGCGCCAGAAGCGTTCCAGCGTCGGGTAGTTGTAGCCGCGGATGGTGACGATGCGCTTGCCGGCGAGATCGCCGGTCTGGCGCAGCTCGGTGGTTTGCTTCAGCGTCAGCGGGCGCTCGAGCTGGGGATAGATTTCGTGGGTCCAGCCCAGCCGCGCCGCATTGCCGAACCAGTCCGGGTTGGCGTTGCAGACGATGTCCACGCGCCCGGTTTCGATGGAAACCTCCACTCGCTTGCGGGCGATCAGCATGAATTCGGGCCGCATGCCCAGTTCCGATGCCAGCATCTCGCCGATATCCTTGGACAGCCCGCTGCGCAGATGCTCGCCGTCCGGCGACAGCACCACCACCGGCGCCGCGTCGGTATCCGCCACGCCTATCCGCAAATTGCCCGCCGTCCAGGCCTCCTCGCCCCATGCCGCAGCCAGTCCCGCCAGCAGCCACAGCTTATTCGTAATCGCCATATGGATCTTCTCTCTTTATTCTTAAGCAAGCGTCCGAACAGTTGATCGCGAGTGTTAAGATGATCTTTTGAGTCCGTTGCACTTGTTATTGTTGTAGACAAAAAAAGTTCAGCCGCCATGACAAAAACATCCCCGCATTGCCTCCGGCAACACCTTGACCAGCGCATCCTGATCCTGGACGGCGGCATGGGCACCATGATCCAGCGCCATCAGTTGCAGGAGGCCGATTACCGGGGAGAACGCTTTGCCGACTGGCCTTGCGACGTCAAGGGCAACAACGACTTGCTGGCGCTGACGCGCCCGGACGTGATCGGCGGCATCCACCAGGCTTATCTGGACGCCGGCGCCGACATCATCGAAACCAACACCTTCAACGCCACCTCCATCGCCATGGCCGATTACGCGATGGAAAGCCTGGTCTGGGAAATCAATCATGCCGCCGCCAGGCTGGTCAAGGAACTGTGCGAAAAGGCCAGCGCCGCCAATCCGGCCAAGCCGCGCTATTGCGCCGGCGTGCTCGGCCCCACCAACCGTACCTGTAGCATCAGCCCGGACGTCAACGATCCGGGCTACCGCAACGTCAGCTTCGACGAGCTGGTGAGGTCCTACACCGAGGCGATAGACGGCCTGGTGCAAGGCGGCGCGGACCTGCTGCTGGTGGAAACCATCTTCGACACCCTGAACGCCAAGGCGGCGGTGTTCGCCATCCATCGATATTTCGACGAGCGCCCGGACGCGCCGCGGCTGCCCATCATGATCTCGGGCACCATCACCGACCAATCCGGCCGCACCCTGACCGGGCAGACCACCGAGGCCTTCTACAACTCGCTGTCCCACGCCGACGCGGTCAGCTACGGCCTCAACTGCGCGCTGGGCCCGGACCTGCTGCGGCCCTATGTCGAGGAAATGGCGCGGGTGTCCGCCAGCTATGTGTCGGTGCACGCCAACGCCGGCCTGCCCAATGCCTTTGGCGGCTACGATCTTGAGCCGGAGGCGATGGGCGTGTACGTGCGCGAATGGGCGGAATCCGGCCTGATCAACATCGTCGGCGGCTGTTGCGGCACCACGCCGGAGCATATCGCCGCCATCGCCCGCGCGGTGGACGGCGTCGCGCCGCGGCCGCTGCCGCGGATCGAGGCCAAGTGCCGGCTGTCCGGCCTGGAGCCGTTCAACATCGGCGATGGCGATCTGTTCGTCAATGTTGGCGAGCGCACCAATGTCACCGGCAGCCGCGCCTTCGCCAAGCTCATTCTCAATGGCGATTATGCCACCGCGCTGGACGTGGCGCGTCAGCAAGTGGAAAACGGCGCCCAGGTCATCGATATCAATATGGACGAGGGCATGCTGGATGCCCACGCCGCCATGGTGCGCTTCCTCAACCTGATCGCGTCGGAGCCGGACATCGCCCGCGTGCCCATCATGATCGACTCCTCCAAGTGGGAAGTGATCGAGGCTGGCCTCAAGTGCATACAGGGCAAGGGCATCGTCAACTCGATCTCGATGAAGGAAGGTCGGGACAAATTTGTCGAGCAGGCGCGCTTGATCCGCCGCTACGGCGCCGCGGTGATCGTGATGGCCTTCGACGAAGCCGGTCAGGCCGACACCTATGCGCGCAAGATCGAAATCTGCGAGAACAGCTACCGCATCCTGGTGGACGAAGTGGGCTTCCCGCCGGAAGACATCATCTTCGACCCCAATATCTTCGCCGTCGCCACCGGCATCGAGGAGCACGCGCGCTACGGCCTGGACTTCATCGAAGCCACCGGCTGGATCAAGCAACAGCTGCCGCATGCCAAGATCTCCGGCGGCGTGTCCAACGTCTCCTTCTCCTTCCGCGGCAACAACAAGGTGCGCGAGGCCATCCACGCCGTCTTCCTCTACCACGCGATACAGCGCGGCATGACCATGGGCATCGTCAACGCCGGCGCGCTTGAGGTCTACGACGAGGTGGACCCGGAACTGCGCGCACGGATCGAGGACGTGGTGCTGATGCGCGCGCCCAAGGACGGCGGCGACGCCACCGAACACCTGATCGCGCTGGCGGAAAAATACAAGGGCGAAGCCACCGGCGAGAAAAAGGGCGAAGACCTGGCCTGGCGCGCGCTGCCGGTGGAAAAGCGGCTGGAACACGCTCTGGTCAAGGGCATCACCACCTTCATCGTCGAGGACACCGAGGAAGTGCGGCAGAAATCCGCGCGCCCCATCCACGTGATCGAAGGCCCGCTGATGGACGGCATGAACGTGGTCGGCGACCTGTTCGGCGCCGGCAAGATGTTCCTGCCGCAGGTGGTCAAATCCGCGCGGGTGATGAAGGCCGCCGTCGCCCACCTGGAACCCTTCATCGAAGAGGAAAAGATTCGCCTGGGCCTGGCCGACGCGCCGGCCAAGGGCGTGATCATCATGGCCACGGTCAAGGGCGACGTCCACGATATCGGCAAGAATATCGTCGGCGTGGTGCTGCGCTGCAATAACTACCAAGTGATAGACCTGGGCGTGATGGTGCCCTGCCAGAAAATCCTGGACGCCGCCATCGAACACAAGGCCGACATCATCGGCCTGTCCGGCCTGATCACCCCTAGCCTGGAAGAAATGAGCCATGTGGCCAAGGAAATGCAGCGCCAGGGCTTCAGCATCCCGCTGCTGATCGGCGGCGCGACCACATCCAAGGTCCACACCGCGGTCAAGATCGCCCCGCACTACCAGCATCCGGTGATCTATGTGCCGGATGCCAGCCGCGCCGTCGGCGTCTGCTCCAACCTGCTGTCCGACACCCTGCGCGACGGCTTCGTCGCGGAAAACCAGGCCGAGCAGGATCGCGCGCGCGAGGGCCACGCCAATAAGGCGAGCCGCAAGGTGGTGGGCCTGGAGCAGGCGCGGGCCAACAAGGAAGCGATAGACTGGGCCGCCTACCAGCCGCCCACGCCGCGATGGCTGGGCGTGCGTCGCTTCGAGCGCTACCCGCTGGCCGAGATCGCCGCCTACATCGACTGGACGCCGTTCTTCCAGAGCTGGGAGCTGGCCGGCCGCTTCCCGCGTATCCTGAACGACGAGATCGTCGGCGAATCCGCGCGCGCCTTGTACGAGGACGCGCAAGTGATGCTCAAGCAGATCATTGCCGAGAACTGGCTGGGAGCCAACGCGGTGATCGGCCTGTTCCCGGCCGCCAGCGTCAACCACGACGATATTGAAATCCGCGACCCGGACAACCGCGCCAGCCTGATGAGCTGGGTGGGCCTGCGCCAGCAACTGCCCAAGATGGACGGCAAGGCCAACTGGGCGCTGGCCGACTACATCGCGCCGCGGGACAGCGGCGTGCAGGACTATATCGGCGCCTTCGCCGTCACCGCCGGCATCGGCATCGAGCCGCACGTCCAGCGCTTCGAGGACGCCGGCGACGACTACTCCTCCATCCTACTCAAGGCGCTGGCGGACCGGCTGGCCGAAGCCTTCGCCGAATTGATGCACGCCCGCGTGCGCCGCGAATTCTGGGGCTATGCCGCCGCCGAGCAACTGGACAACGAAGCGCTGATCGACGAAAAGTACCAGGGCATCCGCCCCGCGCCCGGCTACCCGGCTTGTCCGGATCACACCGTCAAGAGCGCGCTGTTCGAACTATTGGACGCGCCGGCCATAGGCATGACGCTGACCGAAGGCTACGCGATGCTGCCCACCGCCGCGGTGTCCGGCTTCTATCTCAGCCATCCGGCCGCGCGCTACTTCGGCGTCGGCAAGATAGAGCGCGACCAAGTGGCCAGCTACGCCGAACGCCGCGGCGTCAGCGTGGAACAGGCCGAACGCGACCTCGCCCCCAATCTGGGCTATGACGCCTGAGGCGCGCAAGCCCTGGCCCAGGCTGCTGCTGGCTAGCCTGATCTTCGGCGTCGGCGCCTGGCTGCTGTTCAGCTTCCGCGACCGCTACGTGGTGCTGTTGCTGGCCGGCGCGCTGCTGGCCTGGCAAGCGCTGCCGGCAGAATTTAAAACCCGCGCGCTGCTGCTGACCGCGGCGGGCTGTCTGCTTGATCTCACCGCAGTCAGCCTGGGGCTATACCGTTTCGCCGGCGTCGGCGCCCTGCCCTTGTGGACGGCGACGCTGTGGCTGAGCTTCAGTGTCTGGTGGTTGGCTTTGTTGAAAGACTGGCGGCCATCGCCGCGGCTGCTGGCCGTCATCGGCGCGATCGCCGGGCCCTTGGCCTATTGGGTCGGCATGCGCTTGCGCGCGCTGACGCCGGGCGTGTCGTTGTGGCTGATGCTGACGGCCTTGGCACCGCTGTGGGCGATATTGCTGGCCCTGACGCCGCGGCTGCTGCCGGCGGAGCCCGTGCGCGGCTGTGGATAAGCCAGGCATGCCTGGAGGGCTGTGGATAACTGGCGGTGTAGCCGCCTCCGTCCATTGAATGCCGGCTGGAATCAGATAAAAACCGCATCGTTGATGATGCGGTTTTTATTTATTTAATCTTCCAAAATAATATTCAATTCAAAATTAATTAAATATGGATTATTAAAATACGCGTCGGCACGGTGAAAATTAACAAACAGGCTATTTCATCTCCGGCAAGAATCATGTATTGCCCGTCAGGCCGGGCTTAGCGAAGAATAAATTAAAAGGTTTTAATAAAAACCTATGACCATGTTATTTCGCCGGCAGCGAGATATGAAAAATTCACGAATAAAAATCGTTTTTCAAATCACATAATATTTGCAACCGGACGGGAGCGCTCACGGCGGGGGATTGGCAGATCCCGCGCGGAGTCAGGCCCGCGGCCCGGCCGGTCTTTTTGGATGATGCAAGTGTAATAATGATTCTTGAAAAGGATATTCCGTGAAACAACTCATCGTCGCCTCATGCCTATTGGCCGGCGCGCAATTCGCCGCCGCCGCGCCGTTTTCTCCGGCGGAAACCCATTACGTCAAACTGGATTTCCGCAGCCCGTACGGCGGCAATATCTGCGGTGGTTCGCTGGTGGGGCCGGATCTGGTGCTGACCGCCTCTCATTGCATCCTGGATAACTGGAGCGGCGTGACCGCCCATTACGGCCGCCATTTCGCCCAGCGCGTCGACACCGAGCGCAACAACGCCAAGCCCAACTGGATCAAGTTCGACCATCACGGCGTGGCGGTGGATCTGGCATTGCTGAAACTGTCCCGTCCCATCGCCGGCGTCAACGGCGCCAAAACCGTGCCGGTGGTGGCGCAGGAAGACTGCAATGCCGCGCTTGGCGCGATGCAGGCCAATCTGCGCATGGCCGAGACCGGCGGCCAGCTGGCGGCCAGCCTGATGGACGTCCGCGTCGCCAATATCCAGCGGCTGGGGCCGTCGCCCTTGGCCAACGGCGTGTCCCTGCTGGCCAACGGCACCGTGGGCCGTGGCGGCGACTCCGGCAGCCCGCTGCTGTCGCCCAAGGGCGTGCAGGTGGGCGTCTACAACGGCAACGCCGGCAATGTTTCCGCCTTCGCCGCGCTGTGCAAATACGCGGGCAGCATCAAGGCCTGGTCCGAGGTGCTGAGCCCGTCCGCCAGCCAGACCCCGCCGCCCGGCGACTGGGTGTGGCCGGATGCCGCGCGACGCTGAAACGGCGCGCTAAGACCCGCTAACAAAACCCCTGATCCTGCGTTGCGCCTCCTTGTCGTACGACTTGTACTGCCTGCGTCGGCGCGCCTTGGCTCAGGTTCTCTGCGAGGTTTTGTTAGCGGCTCTAAATAAGAAAGCAGCTCGCGGGCTGCTTTTGCAATGGAAGCGGAGATCGGTTTACTCGCTGCGTCATGCTCCGAGACGCTCGGCAGATGGTAAACCGGTTTTCAGTGGCTTCCTGCCGGCGGCGGCCGGCTGCTCAACACCCCCTGGCGCTGCGCGTCGGCCAGATAGCCGGCGATCAGCGCCGCCTCCTCCGCCGTCAGCGGCGCCTTGAACGCCAGCCGCATTTTCTCGGTGATGTCCCGCCAGCGGGCCTCGGACAGCGGCGGTTGCAGGGCCGCGTAATCAGCGGAATGGCAGATCAGGCATTTTTGCAGCGCCGGCAAATAGCCGGAGTGGCTGGTGGCCGGGTACATCGCGGTCTCGTTGGGCAGGGCAATGCTGGTCGCGGCCGCCGCATGGCAGCAGGCCCAGGCCAGTATCGCCAGCATCCAGATCTTGTTCATCGTGTTCTCCTCATCCGTCCACCGTCACATCCACCCGCTCCACCACATTGCGCGCGTAACCGCCGGGGTTCCACGGCTGCTCCAGCGGCTGCCGCTCCCCACTATTGGCGGTGGCCCGCGCCATCAGCCGCAAGGCACCAGGCCGCACGTCTCGCAGCGTCAGCCGCCATGGGTGAAAGGCGAAACGGCTGGCGGCCTGGTCCAACCGCGCCGGCTGCCAACTGCGGCCGCCGTCGGCCGATACCTCCACGCCGCCGATGCCGCTGCCGCCGTCGAAGGCGATGCCGCGCAGCGTCAGCTGGCCGTCCGGCGCCGTCACGCGCTGGCCGCTTTCCAGATTGGTGATGAAGCTGCGCACCTTCAGCCGCTTCAAGCGCACTGTCTTGCCGGGCGGACTGCCTGGCGCGACGCCGTTGTCCGGCGTGTCCGGCACCACATAGGCCTGGCTGGCGAACCAGCCGTTGAATACATGATCGATCACCTCGATCTCCGACAAATGCTTCATCCAGTACGGCGCATAAAAGCCCGGCACCACCAGACGGATGGGGAAACCGTTCAGCACCGGCAAGGCTTGGCCGTTCATTTCCCAGGCAATCAGCACCTCCGGGTTCAGGGCGTCCGCCAGGTCCAGCGAGCGGATGAAGGCCGGCGTCGCCTCCAAGGCCGGCTGATCGGTGCCGCGGTAAGCGATCTGCATCGCGTCTGGGAGCGGGCCTGCCGCTTGCAGCACATCGCGCAGCCGCACGCCGGTCACTTCCACGCAGGCCATCGAGCCATTGCCCAACTGCGCGCCCGGCACGCGCGGCTGCATCAGCCCGCGGCCGTTGCCGGCGCATTGCAGCACCACGGTCTGACGCACGGTTTCAAAACGGCGGCGCAGCTCCGCCACGCTCAGCGACAAGGGCCGCCGCACCCTGCCCTTGATCACCAGCCGGTGCTCGGCCTCGTCGATGTCCAGCGGCTGGCCGGACAAGTGGTAGCGCACGAACACCGCCTCATTGGGCGTGATCAGGCCCTGATCGAACTGGCTGAACGGCGTTTCCAGATGCACTGGCCGCGTGGTGATGCGCAGCAGCGGCATTTTCTGCGGATACGGCACCCGTTCGCGCCAGCCGTTGGCAAAGCCCTGATCCAGCCAGTTCGCCGCCAGCGAGCGGCCGGACAGGCCCAGCAAAGCCATGGCGGCCAGCCCGCCTTTCAGCACCGCGCGGCGGCGTAGATCAAAGTCATCGGATTGCATGTCTGCCTCCATTAAGAAGCTGTTCAACGCCCCGCGCACTTGGGCGGGACAAGGCGCAAGCGGCTGAGAATGCGAAATTTATAGATAGCACATTGGCATTTCATGGCCATGTTCACTGTGCCTTCATCTCCGACGCGCAGGCACTTGCGGTGTGGGAGGCGGTGAACGGCAAGATGAAGACGAGCTTATTGCTTCAGCAGCCAGGCGACGATCTGGCGCAACTCCAGGTCCGACACCTGCGGATTGGGCGGCATCGGCACCGGTCCCCAGGTGCCGCCGCCGCCGGCCTTGATCTTGGCCTGTAATAACTGAGAGGCCCCGGCCTGACCGGCGTATTTCTTGGCTACCTCGCGATAGGACGGCCCCACCAGCTTGTGGTCCACCGCGTGACAGGACAGGCAGTTGTTCTTTTGCGCCAGAGCCAATGCCGGCTCCGTCGCCAGCGCCGGCATGGTCGCCAGCAGCAGCGCGGCGCCGACGGCCGCGAGTGAAACGCTATGCATCGCAATCTCCCATTGCTTGGTTTCCCGGCCGCGGCGCGGCGGAGATTGCTTATTAGTATATTGATGTGATTATTGGAATATCATTCGAATAATTGATAAGAATGATAAGTTCAGCTGCTGAACCATCAAGCAAGGGATGCTGTTGCCGCGGTGTGAGCAGCGTGGAGACGATCCGATAGCCGGGCCTGATCGCGACCTTGGCTTGCTTGTTTCCGACATTTTCCTTGTGCGGATTAATCTACAAACGCATAATCACTCGTCCTAAAAATGATATTTTGCTGTAAGAATGAATAGGTATTTCCCGTTTTCCCTTGCGGTGGCAGCCTGTCTGGTGCTCGCCGCCTGTTCCGGCGGCCCCGCCGCTCAGCCGGTACGCACTGGCGTGTTTGTCGACAGCCCGGTGGCGGGCCTGGACTACGACAGCGGCAGCCATGCCGGCAAAACCACCGCCAGCGGCGAGTTCCACTACCTGGACGGCGAAACGGTTGTCTTCCGCATCGGCAAGCTGGAACTGGGCCGCAGCTTGGGCGCGGCCCAGCTCACCCCGCTGCAACTGGCCGGCAGCCAGGACCCGGCCGAGCCCAAGGCGCTGCGCCAGGTGCAGCTGCTGCTGACGCTGGATGAAGACGGCAATCCCGACAATGGCATCCAGATCGCGGCGGAAATCGCCGCCCGCTTCTCGCGTAGCCAGAGTCTAGAGCAGGCTGGTGAACTGAAAACCCTGCTCGATCAGGCCGGCATCGCCCGCCGCCTGGTCAGCGTGGATCACGCCGCCAACCATTTCCGGCTCAGCCTGGCCGCCTTGCGCGCGCAAGCGCCCGCTCCGCGTTTCACCCCCATGGCCGAAGCCGACGGCACGCCGCTGCATGGCTCCACGCAACGCGCCGGCTGCGTGCAGGACAGGCAAACCGGTTTGATCTGGGAAGTGAAGGCCGAGCAAGGCCTGCGCAGCCAGTTCCACAGCTACTACGTCAGCGCCGGCGACAATCCGCAGCCGCCTGCCCAATGCGATGCTGGCCAGACGGATTGCCTGCTTGCCAGCTATGTCCAGGCGGTCCGGCAACAGAAGCTGTGCGGTTTCGACGATGAGACCGCGGGCGGCGATCGCGGTTGGCGCTTGCCCTCCGAGCGGGAGCTGAAGACGCTGCTGGACTGGAGCCAGCGCGATAAAGCCCAAGGTCTGCCGGCTCTGGATCGCTATGCGTTTCCGGATGCGGCGGCCACCTTCTACTGGACCGGCACCAGCCATTCCGAGGAGAGCACAGTGGCGGTGGCTTTCGATGACACTCACCGCAGCTTGGCCAGTCTCAGCCTGGGCCACGGCCAAGCGGCAAGGGTGCGTCTGGTGCGTGGCCCCAAACTGGCTGACGAGCCATTGCCGCATGGCGGTGCCAAATCCTCGCCGGGCTACGTCGCGGTCCGTTCCGACAGCCCATCCACCCTGCGCGCGGCCGGCCGTCCGCTCTGATCATCGGCGCCTCACTATTCCCCTGATGCCGCGCCGAGAACGGCGCGGTCTTCAAGCCCCCATCCAACCATCCCTCCATGGGCGCGCTTGAACCAGGCGCGACCCCGGCTTGCCTATCCCCGACATGCTTCTTGTACGAACAACTTTACAAACGCATAATCCGCTGTCTTTAAATAAAAATGATTATTAATTACAAAAATGCACTCGCGCCCCTTGCTCCCCCTCATTCTGGCAGGCAGCCTGGCCGTGGCCGCCTGCTCCGGCGGCCCCGCCGCCCAGCCGGTACGCACCGGCGTCTTCGTCGACAGCCCGGTGGCGGGCCTGGACTACGACAGCGGCAGCCACGCCGGTAAAACCACCGCCAATGGCGAATTCCGCTACCTGGACGGCGAAACCGTCGTCTTCCGCATCGGCAAGCTGGAACTGGGCCGCGGCCTGGGCGCAGCCCAGCTCACCCCATTGCAACTGGCCGGCAGCCAGAACCCGGCGGACCCGGCCGTGCTGCGCCAGGTGCAACTGCTGCTGACGCTGGACGAAGACGACAATCCCAACAACGGCATCCAGATCAGCGCCGACACCGCCGCCCGCTTCAGCCGCAGCCAAAGCCTGGCCCAGGCCGGCGAGCTGCAAACCCTGCTCGACCAGGCCGGCATCGCCCGTAGCGTGGTGGCCGCCGACTACGCCGCCAGCCACTTCCGCCTGAGCCTGGCCGCGCTGCGCGAACAGCCGCCCGGCCCGCGTTTCACCGCGTTGGCCGCAACCGACGGCGCGCCCTTGGCTGATGCCGGCGAGCGCGCCGGCTGCGTGCGGGACAAGCAGACCGGCCTGATCTGGGAAGTGAAGTCCGTGCAGGGCCTGCGCAGCCAATTCCACAGTTATTACGCCAGCGCCAGCCGCAATCCGGAACGCCCGGCCCAATGCGAGCCCGGCCAGGAAGACTGCCTGGCCGTCACCTACACCGAGGCCGTGACCAAGCAAAAACTCTGCGGTTTCGAAGACAGCGAAGAAGACATCGCCGAAGAACGCGGCTGGCGGCTGCCCACCGAGCGCGAACTGAAAACCCTGCTGGACTGGAGCCAGTACGACCGCGCGCGCGGCCTGCCGGCGATGGACCGCCATGCCTTCCCGGACGCCGAAGCCGCCTTCTACTGGACCGCCACCAGCCGTCGTGGCGAAGGCGCGTTGGCGGTGGCCTTCGACGACACCCATCGCACCCTGTCCAGCGTCAGTCTCAGCCTGGGCCAGCCGGCGCGGCTGCGCCTGGTGCGCGGCCCCAAGCTGGCCGACGACCCCAACCCGGAAGACAATCCGCCGCCGCAACCGGCCTACATCCCGGTCAGCGCCGATGGACAACTGGCCACGCCGGCCCAGGCCGCTTGCGTCGATGACAACCTGCACCCGGACAGCTGGCGCGACATCATCCTGTGGCAGGCCCGGCCACAGCCGGCCGGCGCCGCCAGCCTCAATCCGGCGCTGGCCGCGCTGCAACAGCAGCGCTTGTGCCAGCAGGACAATTGGCGGCTGTCCAGCGTGGCCGAAGCCAGCCGCTGGCTGCAATTGCAACAGGACAAGCACTATCCCGCCGCCAGCGCCGCCGCCCGAGTATGGGCGCGCGACGCGCGCGGCGCACTCTACGCGCTGGACCGCGACGGCGGGAAACAGAGCGCGGCCGAACTCGCCGGCCAGACCGCGCAGCCGCTGCTGCTCGCCCTCTCTATCCGCCCGGCCAAACCGCCGCAGCCGGACAGCGACGGCGAGGCGCCGGACGCCGCCCAGCTGGCGCAATGGCGGATCAGCTACAGCCAATACCTGCCCGGCGCGGAGCGCCAGGCGGCCTGGCCCGCGCCCACGCTGGACGCGGCGGCGCAGACCGGCTTCCGCGACCTGGGCCTGCTGCCGGCGGCGCCGTTTCCGGCCGACAACCCCTATAGCGCCGCCAAGGTTGCGTTGGGCGACAAACTGTTCCGCGATCCACGGCTGTCCCGCAACAACCGCATCGCCTGCATCAGCTGCCATGCGCCGGAACACGGCTGGAGCGATCCGCGCTCGGTATCCCAAGGCCACATCGGCCAATTGGGCGGCCGCAACGCCATGACTCTGCTCAACACCGCCTACGTCGGCGCGCTGTTCTGGGACGGCCGCGCCGCCAGCCTAGAAGAGCAAGCCAAGGGCCCGGTGGTCAATCCGCTGGAAATGCATCAGCCGCTAGGCCAGGCGGTGGCCAAGATCGCCGCCGCGCCGGAATACGCGCCGCTGTTCGCCGCCGCCTATGGCGACAGCCGCGTGGACCTGGAGCGCATGGCCAAGGCCATCGCCACCTTCGAGCGCACGCTGATCAGCCACGACAGCGCCTTCGACCGCTTTCTCAAGGGCGAGCGCGCCGCGTTGAACGACCAGGCGCTGTGGGGCCTGCACCTGTTCCGCACCAAGGCGCGCTGCATCAACTGCCACAACAGCCCGCTGCTGTCCGACAACCAGTTCCACAACACCGGCCTCAACTACATCGGCCGCGACAAGGAAGACCTGGGCCGCGGCGGCGTCACCGGCCTGCGCGCCGATTTGGGCAAGTTCCGCACCCCCACCCTGCGCGACCTGCTCTACACTGGCGACTACATGCACAGCGGCGACATGCCGCTGGATGAGGACGGTGCCGGCGTGATCGAGTTCTACAACAACGGCGGCAATCTGGTGGAAGCAGTGGGCGTGGAAAAATACACCCAGCCCAAGCCCTCGCCGCTACTCAAGCCGCTGGGCCTCAGCGCCGCGGAAAAGCAGGCATTGCATGCCTTCCTGCAAGCGTTGTCCGGCCCGCCGCGACTGCAGCCGGCCAGCGAGGCCGAGTTGTTCCGTCGTTGAGAAACGCTCACGCTCAGCCATGGCCCGGCCTCGCCGCCGGGCCGCGTTCGCGCTGGATTCCACTGGCGCAAACGCCGTTTACGGTTTATCCCAAAATATCGCGGCATGACAGGCGCGTGTTTTGCCAACTGAAAACCGACGGATAGCAAGAGGGGGACGCGATGGCGTGGTCGCTGCAAAGGGCTTTCAATAATGCCGGGAACGGCGCCAACGCCGCCGGGGTGTGCGAGGCCGCGGTCTGCCTGTGGCTCAAGCACATCCAGGACCGCGTGGGCAAACACAACTGGGGCAGCAGCGCCGGCGACTACCTGCCCACCACCCAACAGGCGGACGCGCTTTACCAGCAGTTCGACAACGGCGCCTACCTGTTTCGCTTCGCCTCCTACCTGGAGCAGCAGGTCTATCCCTCGGTGGCCGCCCACAACCGGGTGGGAGACGCCAATCACGCGGAAACCTTCGGCCTCGCCTTCTGCCACTACTGCAACAACGCCCACAGCGCCAGCTCCCAAGCCTGGCAGAACATTCTGGAAAACCTGATGGTGCGCGGCGACGCGCTGTTCCTCAACCTGATGCGCAACGGCGGCGCTTCCGGCCACGCCGTCGGCGTCTACAAGGGCAGTGACTATATCTGGGTGTTCGATCCCAATAGCGGGCTCTACCGCGGCAATGTCAGCGCCGGTTGCTGCAGCGCGGCGGACTTGTTCCGCGCGGCGCAATACCTGGCCGGGCTGACTACCGGCTACTGGAACCAGACGGTTTACTACGGGCTGCATATGCGGGCCTGAGCCGAGCGCCGCGTAAGACCGCGGCGCGCGGGGGGTGAGCGAAATTTGATAGCAGGGAAACAGGGGTTTACTCACTATCGAAACCATTCGCTTCATCATCCCGCTCGTTTCAGCCCATGACCACACTCAATCTCAATACTTTCGTCCAGGCGGCTAGGCTTGGCGGCAGAGTCGTCGTCAATGAAAAGACGCCTGAACCCACGGTGACCGTCGCCAGCCAAGGCTTCAAGGGTCGGCTCTATGCCTGCCTGTCCCAACTACCGCTGCTGAAAAACCTGGAAGCCGTCAAAAGCTATAGCCAGCGCGTACAGGCTGAAAACCAAACCGCTCTGGGCGTCTTCATCAACACGCTGTCCCGGCGTTATGGCCAGGAAAGCGCCCAAGCGGCGCTGGACAGCATGGGCCGGCTCCAGGGCGCGCCGCTCAAGCAGCGGGTGGTGGAGCAACTGATTGCCGTGGCCGAACGCTTTCATGGCCAGGGCGACGCCAAGCCCTTGGCGCGGCAAGTCGTATTCCGCTCTTGGGAATGCAAGGGCATGGATCATCCCGGCCACGCCTCCGTCACCATCAAGAACAAAATCGATGTGAACGCCAATAAGCATGTGCAGGAGCACATCAGCTGGTGGCCGTTTAGCGACGCCCAGGGCGGGCAAATCGGCCGTCTGTTTGGCCAGCGGCAGGGAGGTTCCCTGAGCAGCTACCGGGAGGACAAGCAAGAAGAGGTTTCCAGCCGAACCGCGCAGAAACTCAGCGACGGCGAAGACGCGCGTCAGCAACTGGGTACCGCGGGTTATAAAGCCGCCAGCCAGGACCTGATGGCCAAAGCCCAGTACTACCCCCGTGCGGAACAAAAACGCACGCGGGACGGCGGCTGGGGCGTCAGCGCCCGCAAAGTCTATCTGCCGATGATGGGACGCAATAAAGAAGTCGCCGCCAGCGGCAAAACCGCCAAATTCGTATTGTTCGGCCTCAATGAAAAAGCCATCCTCCACGAGGCTCGCCACGTCAAGCAAGAAGCCGCCGAAGGCCGGATTGGCTATACCCTGGCCAGCACTGAGGAAAACTGCGCCTCCATGGCGCTGCGCATGCTACGCGCCGGCGGCGCGGAAAACTTCGTGCCGTTCAGCGCCAGCTGGGTCACCGAAGACCCCAACAAGGCCCATGCCTATGCCGAGCGCCTGCAAGCCAGGATGGACAGCCTCAACCGCCAGGTCGCCGACATCGGCGAGCGTTGCAGCGGCATGCTGCAACAGCCCGGCGTCAAAGCGGAATGGGACGTTTTCCTCAATCAGGGCCGCATGGGCGAACTCAAGAGAGAAATCAGCCAGCTCAAGCAGCAAATCAACAAGGAAAGAAGACCGGAAGCCCAAGCCGTGCAACGCCAAGCTTTGAAGGAGCGCAATGCCCAGCAGGTCTTTCGCATCGGCGCCCACTTCGAACAATTGGCCGTCGGCAGAGCTGACGCCCTGGGGCTGGTCAAGGCCATGCGTGAAGGCGCCCCCAATATCGACGACGATGCGGCTGCCCTCACCCGTAAAACCGCCGGTCTGGTGGAGGCGTTGCACCGCTATCTGGAGAGTCATCCCCAAGGCGCGGAGCAACTGAGCCTTGCCGCCCACGCCATGATCAAACGCAGCGAAGAGCTGATAGGCCTCGCCATTCAATGAGCGCCGCGAACCGTTGCCGGTCCGCTCACAAGGTATCTTCATGGACAAAAACGCAGAACTTCTAGACAGCCTGGGCCGCGCCATCGGCATGGAACTTACGCTGGATTCGCACGGGCAATGTTTCCTGTTGCTGGACCAGCGGTTGATGCTCTCTATTCGCAGTCTACCCGACAGTCTCATCCTGTACGGCATGCTGGGTGAATTCAGCGCCAACGGCAGTGCCGGGTTCTGGCAACAAGCGCTGGCCCTTAATCTGACGCTGGCCGAGGCCGGCGAGGGCAGCTTGGCGTTTGACGACAGCACCGGAGCCGCCATGCTAGTCAAACACTTGCCCAGCGATACGCTATCGTCCCATGACTTCATCGAAGCCGTGGACCGATTCGCCGCTCGCTTGGAACAACTGATCGCCTCGTTGGGAGAGATGGAAAGCTTCGATGCGCCCACCGGCTTGCGTTGCTGATTGAGGAAGTCTACCCCCAGGCTTCCTCCTGCTCTTGACCCCACCCGCCACAGCGGCAACAATCCGCCTTGTGCCGCGCAATGGCGGTACTGGGTAGAGCAAACCCGATTTTAGTAAGGCCAGACACCTCGTTCGCGAGGTGTCCGAACGTCATTGGCACGACCTTTTCAAGGGCGGGCAATGGCGGGGAGGCCTATGGCCTGCCGGTCCTTACTACCGGTTTTGCTCACCCTGTCATGTGCCCGCCACCCTGAAGCAAACGGGGTGTTCTGGAATCCCTAGTAAGGAGGTCCTGCCATGAGTAATCCGTATTTTCCCCCGCGCCGCCGCTATAAAGGCGTATCAAGAGAAGCCGTCGAAACCCTGTTGCCCTTCGTCAGCTTCATCCCCGGCCGCACTTATCCCCATTACTGGCAAATCGAGCCTAGTTACGATACTTATCCACAGGCCTGCGCCGACGGCCGCGAATACGCCGCCCATCTGCTGCAATGGCTGAAGGACAATCCGCTGTTGGTCGGCTCTGGCCTGTTCGGCCGCATCGCCCGCGACATCGACTTTGCCAACCCGCAGCAACGCGGAGCGTGGGAAGCGTTCTTCCGCCATCTGGAACGCGTGCTGGCGCTGGGCGTGCGCAAGCTGGATGTGTTTGCCCATGTCGATTGTCAGCATGACTACCACCGGGCGGTGGAGGCGAGTTTTGAGCTGGAGGGCAAGGTGAGGAAGGTTTAAGTCCGCCCAAGAAGTGAAAAGCCCGGCACCGCCGGGCTTTTTCAATGAGGCGTTGGTTAAGCCACGCCGACACTGCCATGCGTCACAAACCCCGGCCGTTGAATCAGGCGCTGGTAATAGGCGTGCGCATGCGGCAGCTCCGGCTTGTCGAAAGGCGTCAGCTGCCAGCGGTGGATGGACAGGCCGAGCACGATGTCGGCCAGGGTGAAATCGTCGCCGCAGATATAGGGCGTATCCTGCGAAGCCAGCTGCCGGTCCAGAATGGCCATATAGTGGCCCCATTGCTGGATGCTGGCCTGGATTAGCGCCGGGTCCTGGTGTTCCGGGCTGTGGCGGCTGAGGCCGTGGAAGGCGTAGCCCCAGGAGCCGTTCAGCTCGGTGGCCTGCCAGTCCATCCATTTTTCCACCTGGGCGCGGCTGCGCGGATCGGCGGGCAGCAAGTGGCTGGCCCGGCGCGAATCGGCCAGGTAGCGGCAGATGGTGTTGGATTCCCACAGCACCAGGCCGTCGTCCACCACGGTCGGAATCAAAGCATTGGGATTGAGCGCCAGGAATTCCGGGCTGCTGGCGGACTGAAAGCCGCGGCCCCAGTCTTCGCGTTGGTAGTCGATGCCGATTTCATGACAGGTCCACAGCACTTTGCGGACGTTGATGGAACTGGTGCGGCCCAGGATGCGCAGCATGGGAATCTCCGGCGAGGATGGATGGACCGGAGCAGTGTAGTCCCGCCGGGCGCGGGCATGCCATTTAAATGCTTGACTGTGGCGGGGATGCGCCAGCCTGACGCCGCGCCAGCGGCGGGCCTTGGCAAAGCCCAGCCGATTGGCATATGATGGCGTTCACTTTGGGCCGATAGCTCAGCTGGGAGAGCGCTGCGTTCGCAATGCAGAGGTCGGGAGTTCGATCCTCCTTCGGTCCACCAATCCCCCCTTCTTGTTTTTTCCTGCGTGAAACTAGAGAGCATTTTTTGCCGCTGCTGCAAAGATAGGCGATCGGGCCTTACACGAGAGAGTTCGTAAGCATTGGCATTAGAACCTGTTCAAAGTCTCGCGAGCAAGAGCGAGACAAGGCGAAAACGGCTGAGAAAGCGGAATGTACAAGCGGTACATGAGCATTTCGAAGTTGTTTTCAACGCCGTATCGCCGAAGCGCAGCAGACTTTGAACAGGTTCTTAGGCCCGTGCACATAACACTGAACTGTGCATCACTATCCCAGCAAACCCGCCTAACGGCGGGTTTGTCCTTACTATTGTGTGCTTATTCAGCTGAAGTCGTCGTCCAGCGCCACTCCCCATGGGTCAAGGTTCGGCCAGAGCGGTAATCCCCCTCAAGGCAAGCAATGATGGCTTCCAAGCCACTGCTACCGGCGGAACCCCCGTCCTGATCTGCCCTAGCCGGTGATCATTGAGCTAGCGGTGGCGTGCGCGGCGGGATCATGCGCTTGTTGCCGGTGGCTTCAAATGCGCCAGCGAAGCGCAGCAGCGCGTTGTCATCATAGGCGCGCCCCGCAAAAGTCAGCCCCACCGGCATGCCGATATCAGCCATCACTCCCATCGGCACGGTAACAGTGGGGACGCCAAGATGGCGGATGGCGAGGTTGCCATTGGCCACCCAGACGCCGTTGCTCCAGGCGATGTCGGCGGAGCGCGGATTGACGTCCGCATCTGCCGGGCCGACGTCGGCCACGGTGGGGAACAGCACCGCGTCCAGCTTTAGCGCATCCATCCAGTCTTCCAGATCCAGCTTGCGGGTCTTTTCCAGGCCACGCAGACCATCCGGCACGCTTTCAATCCGGTCATAGGACTTGAGGCCCCGTTTGGCCATGTTGACGTACTCGTCCATGCCGGCGGCCAGGTCCCCTTCGCGGTTGGGCAAGGTGCCCGGATCGTGCGGGAAGATCTTCGGACCATCCGCGTCAGCCAGTTTGTTGAGCTTGGGGTCGCCGTTGGCGCGCAGGAACTCATCGAAGGCCCAACCGGACAGCTCCCACAGCTCGTCATTGAGGAACTCAGGCGAGACGATGCCGCGGTTGAATACGGTGGGCGCGCCGGGACGATCGCCTTCGCAGTTGGAAACCAGCGGAAAATCCACTTCGATGACTTCCGCCCCGGCGGCTTCCAGTGCCTGACGCGCGGCTTCCCAGAGATCGATCACCGACGCGCGGGTATGGATGCGCTGTCCGGTCGGGCCGCCGATGCCAGGCGTCTCGCTGGTGCCGGCCAGTTCGTCCTTGTTGATGTACATGCGTGGTATGCCAAAGCGCTTGCCTTTGAGTGCATCGGGTTGAGCCAGCAGGCCGGAATAGGAATCTGGCCGGATCGCCGAGGCTTTGGGAATTTCCACCCAGGGCTGCAGGCGCCATAGGTCGCCACGGCTGATCGGGTCGTCCGCGACGATGACGTCGAGCACTTCGAGCAAGTCCGTCATGGTGCGGGCGTACGGCACGACAACGTCCATGGTCGGCGTCAATGGCCAGTTGCCGCGTACCGAGATGACCCCGCGAGACGGCGTATAGGCGCACAGGCCATTGTTCGAGGCCGGGCCGCGGCCGCTAGACCAGGTCTCCTCGGCCATGCCGAAGGCGGCGAAGCTGGCGGCCGTCGCGGTGCCGGCGCCATTGGAAGAGCCGGAGGCGAACGGCGCCGTCAGGTAGTTGGCGTTATAGGGGCTTTCGGCACGGCCGTAGCAGCCGCGCTGCATGCCGCCATTGGCCATGGGCGGCATATTGGTCTTGCCCAGGCAGATGGCGCCGGCGGCGCGCAGGCGCGCGATGGTGAAGGCATCGTGTTGGGCTAGCAGATCCTTGAACGCCGGGCTGCCTGAAGCGGCGGTCAGCCCCTGCACCAGATAGCTGTCCTTGGCGGTATAGGGGATGCCGTCCAGCGGGCTCAGCGTTTCACCACGGGCGCGACGGGCATCGGATGCCTCGGCTTCCTTGATCGCATCCGGATTACGCACCACCACCGCATTGAGCCTGGTCTCGGTCGCGGGGCCATCGTAGGCCTCTATCCGCGCCAGATAGGCCTTGACCAGTTCAACCGCTGTCGAACGCCCGGATTCGAGCGCTGCGCGCAGCTCGGCGATGGATAGCTCGGTAACCTCGATCATGCTACTACCTCCACTAAGAAGACGGATTTCATGCCCATCGCGGCGACCGTTTCCTGCATGCGCAGGCGGGTCAGCGCGCGCATGGGCTGTTCTGCAATATGGCGGCTAATCTACAAGAGATAACGTTATGCGGGAAAATGATTCATTTTGATGTACTTATTCATACGGCGAATACCGGGGCCGCATCATCGGATTCGATGAGGCTGCGCATCAAGTCGCGCAGCCAGTGCAGCGCAGGATTACTATCCTGCACCGGGTGCCAGATGCAGTTAAGGTGATAGCCTGGCAATTCTTCCGGCAATGCAACCATCTTCAACGGCCAGTAGCCCGCCATCATCGCCGCTACTTTCTTGGGCAGGATAAACAAATGATCGGTGTTGCTGACGATGGCGGCTGCGGCCATATAGCTTTGGCTGTGCACCGAAATCTTGCGCTGCAAGCCGCGCTCGGCAAGAAAGTCATCCATTGGCGACCCCAGATTGCCCAGCGGCGCGTGGAAGACATGCGGCAAGGCAATCAGATCCGATAGTGTCAGCCTATCATTCTGGAGCGGGTGATCATGGCGCAAGATGCCGATCAGCGGCTCGTTCAGCCAGGTTTCCCGGCACAGATAGCTGGGGATGGACATGTATTCGTCAAAACCCAGCAGGAAGTCGATTTCACCGTCGGCCAGCGCCAGTTCCGGAATGTCTTCCCGCAGGATGGTGATGTCGATATGAACGTTGGGCGCTTCCTCCGCCAGTTTTTTCACCAGGGGCGGAATCAGCACGCACTCTACATAATCTGTGGTGCACAGGGTGAAGCGCCGCGCCGATGTTGCTGGGTCAAAGGCCTCCGGCTGGCTGAAATGGCTTTGCAGCAGGCTGAGCGCCTGATGGACGCCCTGTTGCAGATAGAGTGCTTTTTGCGTCGGCAGCATGCCGTGCGGCGAGCGCACCAGCAGCGGGTCGTCGAAGAATGTCCGCAAGCGATTGAGCGAGTGGCTCATCGCCGGCTGGCTGACAAACAGTTTCTCTGCCGCCCGCGTGACACTGCGCAGGCTGATCAGGGCATCCAGTGCCAGCAGCAGGTTCAGATCCAGTTGATGCAGCTTCACACCATTCACCGTATTTATGAAAGTATTCGTATTGTTCATTTGCTGAATAGTTTGGCTCTCCATAGACTACGTCTGTCAATCACTTCGTCGTTCATTGCAGAGGAAATCTGCAGTTCCAGAACGCTGATCCGCCCGGCGAATGTGCATTGGTCGAGCCTCCGCATCGCGCAGATCGGGAGACGTGCCGAGTCTGTCATCCGCAAATGCACGATCTATTGAATACTTCTGATGGCATTTATCAAGTCGATGGTGATCAAAATGAACAATAAAACGCACAATAGCCTACCTGCCGCCGATGGTTTTCACATGCCGGCCGAGTGGGCGGAGCATCAGGCGGTATGGATGATCTGGCCGCAGCGCCCGGATAACTGGCGCCATGCCGGACGCGAGGCGCAACAGGCCTTTGCTGCCATCGCCAAAGCCATTTCGGCGGCCACGCCTGTGTTCATGGCCGTGCCAGAACCGTTCATGTCGCAGGCGCGCGCAGTGATGCCGTCCGAAGTCACCCTGGTCGCCATGAATAGCGATGACTGCTGGATGCGCGACAGCGGGCCGACCATGGTGATCGATCCGGCGGGCCATCTGCGTGGCGTGGACTGGAAGTTCAATGCCTGGGGCGGCTTCAATGGCGGGCTGTACCATCCTTGGGATCAGGATAGTGAAGTTGCGGGCCAGGTGTTGGCCCACCATGGCTTTGATCGCTACCTAGCCCCGCTGGTGCTGGAAGGCGGCTCGATTCATGTCGATGGTGAAGGCACGCTGCTCACCACCGCGGAATGTCTGCTCAATCCCAATCGCAATCCGGATTTGTCCAAAGCCCAGATCGAGGCCCTGCTTTCCGAGCATCTGAATGTGACGCACTTCATCTGGCTGCCGGAAGGCGTGTTCATGGATGAAACCGACGGTCACATCGACAATATGTGCTGCTTTGCCCGTCCAGGGGAGGTTGTGCTGCACTGGGTCGACGATGAACAGGATCCGCAGTATCCGCGTTCGCAGGCCGCTTACGAAGTGCTGTCCAAAGCGCGCGACGCCAAGGGCCGCCAGCTCAAGATCCACAAGATGCTGGCTCCGGGTCCCTTGTTCTATGAGCAGGATGAAACGGTTGGCGTGGTGGCTAGCGGGCAGGCCGTGCCGCGTGAGGTTGGCGAGCGCATGGCCGCTTCTTATGTCAATTTCCTGATCAGCAACGGACAGATTATTTTCCCGCTGCTGGATGAGCGTACCGATGCCGCGGCAGCCAGCCGCTTGCAGGAGATCTTCCCGGAGTACCGAATTGTCGGCGTCCCGGCGCGCGAGGTGCTGCTTGGTGGCGGCAATATCCACTGCATCACCCAGCAGATTCCAGCAGGCAAGGCTAGCTGAGGCGCTATCGTGCACGGCGGGTGAATGCCCGCCGTTTCTGTCTGCCATGAGCCTAGCTTGTGCAGTGTGCGATCAGCTTATGGTTCCCAGGTGTGGCCAGCCGATACTTCCAGTTTCACATTCTTGGCCTCTCCAAGCTATTCCGCAGCCATTTCGTTTTCCTCCCGCCACATCCCTTGGCAGAAAGCCGCCGGCATGGGACAGAATGATGTTCACCTCCGGATGGCGTGCCTGCGTGCCGTTCAGCGCCATCTGCACCGCGGTGCGGGTGGTGTCGAAGGAGGCACTAGCGGTCCGGGCATGGCGTCGATGGCAATCACTGCCCTCTGGGCAAACCGGCCTAGGGTTTGCGCGAGTGGAATAGGCGGGGCCGGCAGGGGGCGTGGCCAGTGCTTTCGGTCTCAGGCGGTCACGGAAGCTTGGTCCGGCCGCCACGCAGATCGTGCATCGTCACACGTCGCGTCCCAAGAGCTGGCAGGGCCAGCCGTCAATGTCCAGGGCGGCAATTCGCTCGTAGCCGCAGGATTCATAAAATCGCACCAAGGCGCCGGAGCCGCCGCCATAGCAATCGACCCGCATGCGTTTCACTTCCGCCAGCCTGGCCTGATCCTCCGCGAAAGCCATCAAGCGCCGGCCAATGCCGCGTGCGCTGGAGTGGCGCGAGGCGACCAGCAAGCGCACATATATTTCCGGCGCCATCGCGGCCGGAACATAGGGCATGGCCTCGCCCAGCACTAAGGCCGCGCGGATAGGGCCGCCGCGCTGCTCCGCCACCCAGGCGCCGGGCAGCGAGCAGGCTTCGACCACCCTCGCCACTTGCCGCGGCTGGCTGGACCAAGGCTCCGCTCCCCATTGTCCCGGGTTTTGTATTTCGGCAAACCAGGCGATGATTTCATCGAAAATGCTCAACACCGCGGGGGCGTCGGCAGCGCTGGCGCGCCGAATGATCAAGCTGTCTGACTCTGCGTTCGCCATGTGGGGTCTTTCTCTCATTACTCGTCTAGAGGAAGCGGCTTATCCGCCTTGCATCCCATGGTTCGAGGCCAGGGGCTTGATCATTCTACTCGATTGACATTCATCAGGCCGGTGGCGGTTCCAGTTTGTCCAGCAGGAAGCGGCCGCGCGCGGCGATGGACGGGCAGGTGTCTGCGGCCAGTTGCCGTACCAGGCGCAATGGGGCTTGGCCGGTTTTTTCCCAGTCGCGGATCAGCATTTCGCCGGCAACCCGTCTCACGATGGGAGAGCGGTCCTCGGCCGCTTGCCACGCCATGTCCGGGAAGGCGGCCGGGATGCTGAGCGCGCGGGTGCCGTGTATCGGCTTGAGGCGCTTCTGGGCCCGGCGTATATCCGTCCATTCCCATTCGCGGCCAGCCAGCCAGGTCATTCTGCCCTCCAGCAGGCAGCGATAGGCCTTGGCGCGCAAGGAGGGCTGGATGGCCTGCTTGGCGATGTCCTGCAAATACGCATCCAGCGTATCCTTGCGGCCAAGTTGCGCCAGCACGGCGACCACGGGGCCGGAGGGGCTGGTTATCAAGCTATCCTTGAGCGCGCGCTTCACTTCGTCCTGCGCGGAGATGGCCATCAGCGTTTCCTGTTCCAGGGCCTCCAGGCGCCCCCAGGATGTCCAGTTAGGCAGGAGCGCGCACAAGGCCGCGGCGACGTGTTGCGGCGCGGTATGGCTGGCGATGTCAGGCAGGGTTTCGCGCGCCGCGGCTCGGACTTGCGGCACCCAATCGTTCAGCCGGCGCAGGGCAAGGGCGAAGAAGAAAGCGTTGGGCGCGCCGTGCTTCAGCGCGCGCAGCGTTTTTTCCCGCAGGTAGCCGTCTTCGCTGCATAGGTCCAGCCAGGTCGGCCCAGGAGTTTGCCGGAATAACAGCGTCCATTTGCTGGGCGCGGCGAGCTGCCATGCCCGGTAGCGTTCCCAAGACAGAAAGCGCTCCCAGTACTCGAAGTTTTTCAAGGGCAGGGCGGCCGTCGCGGCCGCCAGGGGCGCCATCTCGGGTTCGCGGCCAGCGCGGACCAATTGGACGAACTGCCGGATCGCGGCGAAAAGATTGGTTTCATGAATGTGTTGTTGCGACATCTGAATTTCCCACTCGAAAGCGTTATTGAGCGCCAGCGCCTCGCCGGCTTGCTTAGCCTGCCCAAGTTCCAATCCGCTAGGCCGGCCCTTGCCGCGCGAAAAAGCGCGCCGGCGATTCGCCGAAAGCGCGCCGGAACATTGCGATGAAGTTGCTGGGCGAGGCATAGCCCAGCTCATCGGCCACCACGGCCACGGCGGCGCCGCGCGCCAGCATTTCCATGCCGCGTATCAGTAGCGCCTGCTGTCGCCATTGCCCAAAGCTCATGCCGGTATGCGCCTGGATGTGGCGGCGCAGCGTGCGCGGCGACATCGCGGCGTCGGCCGCGCAGTCGGGCAGCGCGAGTTTGCCGGGCGGCTCGGTCAGCAGCCGCTGGGCCAGTGCCGCGATGCGCGGGTGTTCCGGTATCGGCAGGCAGAGCGCCTGATGCGGTGCTTGCCGCAGCTCGTCCAGCAGCACCGAGGCGATGCGTTCCTGCTCCGGCCGCCATGGCGCGTGATCCGTCCAGGCCACCGCGCGGCGCACCGCGGCGCGCATCAATTCGGTGATCGCCACCACTCGCGGCTGCGGGCTCAGCGCCTGGCTCCAGTCCGGGTTCAGCAGCACGCTCCAGCCGGCCAGCGCGCCGCTGACGCGCACCCGGTGCGGCATGCCGGGCGGAACCCAGCCGGCGCGGTGCGGCGGCAGCACCCAGGCGCCGTGCGGGGTGCGGATCTGGATCAGGCCGGTTTCCACGCAGAGTAGCTGGCCGCGCACATGGCTGTGCCAGGCGTATTCGCGGCTGCCCAGCCGGTAGTCGCTGTCTTCGTTGTCATTGCCGGGCACGGCGATCAAGGGTGGGCCGCCGGCCCATTCGCTCAGGTCCACGGCCTCTTCCGGCGGTGTGGCGTCGATATTGGCCATTTTTCACCATTTATTGGCAAAACAGCGTTATAGCAGCTTTGACGACGGCGCGCACAATCGTCGGCAAGGGTCAGAGCGGCCGTCGGCGCGGCGGCGGTCCTGACCGGGTTTCTCACTTGATGAGCAAAGGACAAGTTATGCAATCCCTACGCATTGGCATCGTCGGCGCCGGCCTGGGCGGGCTGTGCCTGGCCCAGGGGCTGGCGCGCGCCGGCATCGCCGCCACCGTGTTCGAGCGCGACCGCACTGCCGACAGCCGCTGGCAGGGTTATCGTCTGCGCATAGACGGCGATGGTCAGCAGGCCTTGCGGCAGGTGATGACGCCACGGCAGTACGAGCTGTTCCGGCAAAGCTGCTCGCTGGGCGGCGACGATTGTTTCATCGATCCGCAACTGCGCGCCTTGCCGGAACGCAAGCCGGCGCACTGGCGGCCATCGGCGCAGGCGGACGATGCGGCGGAGCGCGATCTCAGCGCCAATCGCCAGACGCTGCGGGAAATCCTGGCCAGCGGGCTGGAGGGGCAGATCCGCTGGGGCCACGCCTTGCGTGGTTTCAGGGAAACGCCGGGGGGCCTATTGCTGGATTTCGAGGCTCGGCCCGAGTGTGAGGTGGATGTGCTGATTGCCGCGGACGGAGTGGGTTCGGCCGTGCGCCGGCAATTGATCCCAGGTGGCGAGCCCGATGACGGCGGCGCCATCGTGTTGTATGGCGTCACGCCGTGGGAGGCCCTGCCGGCCGAGGCGTTGACGCCGGAGCTGGGCCAGGGCGTGTGCGTGGTGTTCGGCGATGGTCTGACCGCGGTGATAGAGGCGATGCGTTTTCGCGCGCCCTTGCCGGAGCTGGCGCGGCGGCTGGCGCCGGAGGCGGCGCTGAGCCCGTTGTCGGATTACTGGTATTGGGCCTGCGTGGCGCGGGCCGAGGATTTGGGCGGCGCGCTGCCGGCGGAGCGCTTGAGCGGCGACGCGCTGCGGGCGCGGGTGCTGCAGGCGACGCGCGGCTGGCATTCGCGTTTGCGGGCGGTTTTCGCGCATGGCGACCCGCGGTGCCTGGGCGCGCGGGCGATCCGCGTGAGCGCCGAGGTGCCGGTCTGGCGCTGCGAACGCGTGGCCTTGCTGGGCGATGCGATCCACGCGATGAGCCCGGCCGGCGGCTTGGGCGCCAATACCGCGCTGTGCGATGGCGCGGAACTGGCCCGGGCCTTGGCGCGGGCGGGAACGGCGGCCGAGGCGGCCGCCGCTTTGCGGGCGTGGGAGCCGGAGATGCGGCGGCGCGCCGCCGCCGCCTTGAGCTTGTCGCTGGCGGGAACGGCGCGCTTATTGCAAACAACGGCGCGGGCCTAGCCGGCGTCGCGCGCCGTGGGGGCATGGAGAGCTCAAGCTCCTTAGCCGCCATTTTTAATGATGTGCTCGATATTGCGTTCCGCCAGCGCGGAGATGGTCAGCGAGGGGTTGACCGCGCCGGTGCTGCCGGGAATCAGCGCGCCGTCCATCACGTACAGGCCGGGATGGCCGATGACGCGTCCCCAGTTGTCGGTCGCCTTGCCTAGCACCGCGCCGCCCAGCGGGTGCGCGGTCCAGTTCAGGCCGGTGACATCGTCGATAATCCCTGGAAAACCAGGGATGGAGTTGGTGGCGTCGGCGATTTTCCGGTTCACCGCCTTGGCCGCGGCAACGCTGTCGGCATTGCCTTGCCGCGGCCAGTTCAGCACCACCCGGTCGGTGGCGGGGTTGTAGCTGAAGTGGCCGCGGTTGCTTTGGTCAAAGGCGATGCCCAGCGAGCCGATCACGGTGGTCAAATCGGTGGGCAGCCCGGGCACGTACCAGTTTTCCAGCGTGAACGGCAGTCCACGGCTGGGGTCGTGAATGCGCGAAGCGCTGGGGGTGGCTTGCGTCGCCAGCGATAGCGTGCTGAGACTGCGCACGACGATGGTGCTGCCATTGCTGCCCCAGCCTTGGCCGACATGCTCGTTGAGATTGCGCAAAGTGCCTTGCGCGCGCGCCTTGACCAGCAGTTCCGAGCTGCCTATCGAACCGGCGGCGAGAAAGAGCCGATCGCAGCTGAGCCGGTAACGCTCCAGCTGGCGGCCGCTGGGATGGCGCTTGATGACGTCGACCTCGTAGCGGCTGCCGTCCCAGGCGATGCTGAGCACCTCATGGCCGGGGTAGATGGTGGCGCGGCCGGTGGCCTGCGCCTGCGCCAGGTAGTTCTGGTTCAGGTCGAACTTGGCGCCGTTGGAGTTGCCGTGATTGGACAAGCCGATGGTGGCGGAGGGCCTGGATTGCCCGCGCAGTTCCTGGCGGATCACTTCCCAGTTGAAAATGGAGTCGTTGGGCGTGGTGAGGTAGCCGGCTTTGCGCACGTGCTCATCCCAAACGCGCGAGTGGTGGAAGGGCTTGCTGCGGTAGATGTCGGCCGGCATGGCGTTCAAGTTCAGCATTTGCCGGACCCGCGGATAATAGCTGCGGTCCATCTCCTCGTAGCTGACCCGGTCGCCGAACAGCGCTTCGAAGTATTGCTTTTGCGGCTGGATCATGACGCCGGTGAACACCACCGAGCCCCCGCCGACGCAGGCGCCGCGCCAGACATTCATATTGGGATAGTCGCTTGAATCCAGCACGCCGCCGAAATAATCGAAATACGTGCGTATGCCCGTCAGCATCTTGGCATCCTTGCGATGCCAGAACGCGCGCCCATCGGGCAGGGTGTCGTTGGAGAAGATATTGCGCCATGGGTCTTTGGGCCAGCGATGGCCGCGTTCCAGCACCGTGACCTGCTGGCCGGCCTGCGCCAGGCGCAGCGCGGAAATGGCACCGCCGAAGCCGGAGCCTATCACCAGATTTGGGGTGTAGCCGGGCGGGCGGGAGACGGGTTTGAATATTTCCGGCACCAGCAGCTTGTATTTCGCTTCCATGAGGATGGACGCGGAAGCGGGTGAGGGGAGCAGCAGGCTGGCGGTGCCGGCTCCGGCGCCAAGCAGTAGTTGTCGGCGATTGAGGCTGGGATTGAGGCTGGCGAGCTTGTCATCTTCGGGGGTGTTGGCCATGGTGGGTGCCTTTCCGTTTTTAAGAAGCACGTTGAGATAATTTGCTTATTAAATAAGCGGAGGCATTCTTGTCTGTTGGCGCGGGCGTAGATACTGGCAGTATTAACAGTTATTTAAAAGTCATTCAATTATATTGATTGATTAACGGCGCAAGCAGGTCAATGGATTACGCTAGGCTTTTTAAGGCATTCATATGATTTGGTAATGGTGTCTGGTGGGGGCATCCTTGCACGGCACAGCCGGACGGGCCGCTCCAAGAGCGGCCCGTCGTGCGTGTTTAGAACGCGTTTACGATCTCGCGAGCAAGAGCGAGACAAGGCGAAAACGAGCGAAAAAGCGGAATGTACAAGTGGTACATGAGCATTTTGAGCTCGTTTTCAACGCCGTATCGCCGAAGCGCAGCAGACTTTGAACAGGTTCTAAGGCGAGAACGGTTGAAGAAGCGGAATGTACAAGCGGTACATGAGCATTCTGAAGCCGTACTCACCGTGTAACGCTCCACGACGCGCAGCAGATCGTAAACAGCTTCTCAGGCGTTGGCCTTGAACGCCGGGTGATAGCTGACCTCGCCGCCGGGCAAGAGCGCAGTGAAACTTTGCGCCATGAAGTACTCCGCCGGCACGCCCGGCAGGGTTAGGCCCGGCTGGGTCTGGAAGCCGAAGCGCGCGTAGTAGCCGGGGCTGCCCAGTACCACGCAACCTTGTGAGCCCAGCTCGCGCAGCGCGGTCAGCGCTTGTTTCATCAGCAGGCTGCCTATGCCCTGGCCCTGCCGTTGCGGGTGCACGGATACCGGGCCGATGCCGTGCCAGCCGGCGGCGCCGGAGGAGATGAGCACCGGCGAGGCGGCGATGTGCCCCAGCAGCCGCTCGCCTTCCAGCGCGACGATGGACAGTGTGAGCTGGCCGCTGCGGCGCAGCGCGTTGACGATGAATTGCTCGGTATGGCTGGAGTGCTCTTCGGCGAGGAAGGCGGCGCGGGTCAGTTCGGAGATGGCGTCGATGTCGCGGCTCTGTTCGTTTCTCAGCATCAGTTTCATTGTGTTTTCCTTGCGCACGCCGGCGCGGCCGCCGCTCTGGAGCGATCGGCCGCGCGGCGGCGGTGTTCATTGGTTATCGAGTTGGCCGCGCACGGCGCGCAGACCGGCCTTGTTGATCAGATAGGGCTGGCCGTTCTTGGAGCTGATCAGGCGTTTGGCCCTGAGTTTCTGAAACACGGTGAGGGTGCAGTCGGACAGCAGATACCCTTCGCGGGTATAGCATTCAACGGTGGCGATACGGCCGGCGTCGTCGCGCAGCTGCGCGATGCGGCCGCCTTTGGCCAGGACGTGCAAAGTCCTTTGCTCCGGCTTGGAGATATTCATATTGGATTATCATTCGGCAATCAAATGCAAAACAGGCAGCTGCCGCGATGCGGGCGCTACCAGCTAATGAACATTTTGATAACGGCCAGCCGGAAAACCGGGCTGCGTTATCGGATTGCTGCAATCTCCAACATGCAAAGCCTTGTGCGAGGATAAAGAAGGGCGCTCGGAAACGAGCGGTCCTTATTTTAATGGGATAGCTGAATCAAATCAATGCTCTGCCCGGAAAGCGCCAGCTCCATCTGCCAGTCAAACGGTTCCAGCGCCAGTTGCGGCGCATGCAGCCAGCGGGCCGGCACGCAGCCGCAAGCCTCGTAGAAGGCGACGGTTTCCACGGCGGAGTGCGAGGAGATATAGAGCGCGTCCGCGCCCAGTTCGCGGCCGGCCGCGGCGCTGGCGGCCAGCAGTGCGCGCCCCAGGCCCTGGCCGCGCCAACGGCGATCCACCTGCAGTTCCTTTAGTTGCCGGTAGCCGCCGTCCGGACCCAGCGCTTGCGGGTCTATGGCGGCGAAGCCGGCCAGGATGCCATCGATTTCCACCGCCAATACCGCGCCGTCGGCGGCGATACGCGCCAATTCCCGCGCCAGCTCGCGTCGCTCCGCTGATGACCAGTCGTCGATGAAGGGCTCGGCCACGCTGCGTTTGCCGGCGGCGCTGGCGCGGTAAACCAACTGGACATCCTGACGACGCTGGAAGGCATCCAGCCAGCCGGCGGAGATGTCGCGCGGACTCAGCCTATGGATGGGCCAAGACGGCGTGAGTGGTGGATGGCCTGGAGGAGGCATGGACATGGCCTTATTGGGTCAAGAAAGCATCGGATTATCTCAAAACAGCGCGGCGGCTGCGTGATCTCGCCGCCATCTCTTGCGTGGTGGCGACAGAACTTTATTTGATTTTCATTATCATTTACTGCGATTGATAGCTAAAACGAATCAATCAATTCATTTATTTCAATTTTCACAAGTTCTAACAAGATGTTAGGATTCACAAAAAATCAAGGACATAGCATAACGAACCGCGCCGAAGAAGAGCATGCAAGCCTGTTTCTTCTCGAGCGCGGTTTGTCGTAAGCGGAATGCCCGAATGCAGAGACAAGCCAGCGCCGTCCGTATAACCGCGTCGCGCCCCTGGACCGAACCGCGGCCGGAGATGGGCTCCAAGCCTGAAGCCGGCGGCGGGCTTGCCTGCAGAGACTTGCCTTAAGTGAATTCCATCAATTTGAAGAATGTGGTCTGTGAAATGAGTAATAAAGTATCCGTAGTAAAGCGCCTGCTCGCACCTTCTTTCGCGCTGAGCGCATTGAGCCTGGCCGTGGCCTGTTCCTGGGCCGTGCCGGCCAATGCCGACGCGATTTCCAGCGTCGGCACGAATAATGTCTATGGCGCCGGCGCGGTGGACCCGGCAGTGGCGACCAATAGCAATAACACCATCTATGGCGTGGGTGCCGGCAGCAATATGAACGGCACCAATAACTCGGCCTTTGGCGCTACCGCCGGAGTGAATGTGACCGGGGGCTACAATACCTCGATCGGCCAGAACGCCGGCACCAATGTGACGGGCAACAACAACGCCTTCATGGGCAATGACTCTGGCTACAACGTGACCGGCGACGCCAACGTCGGCAACGGCATCAACACCATCCGCAATGTCACCGGCACCGGCAACACCGGCAGCGGCGCCAACTCCGGCCAGGATATCAAGGGCGATTTCAACACTGGCCTGGGCGACAACTCCAACCGCAATGTCACCGGCAACTACAACACCAGCAGCGGCACCTTCTCCGGCTGGAACATCAATGGCAACAACAATACCGCCAACGGCGCGTACGCCGGCAGCAATGTCACGGGTGACAACAATGCCGCGGTGGGCAACAACGCCGGTCGCGGCGTGACCGGCAACGGCAACTTCGCCGCCGGCAATCAGGCCGGCCAGAATGTGTCCGGCAGCAATAATGTGGCTATCGGCAACAACGCCGGCTCCAACACCAATGCCAGCAATACGGTGGCGGTGGGTAACAATGCCTCCGCCAACGCCAACAATGCGCTGGCGCTGGGCAGCAATGCCAAGGCCAACAATGCCAACGACGTGGCCCTGGGCGCCAATAGCCAGACCGCGGCGGCCAATCCCACCGCCAGCGGCGTGGTGAACGGCGTGACTTACAACTATGCCGGCGCGGCGCCTTCCAGCGTGGTGAGCGTGGGCAGCGTGGGCAATGAGCGGCAGATCAGCAATGTCGCCGCCGGCCGGGTGAGCGCCAGCAGCACCGACGCGGTGAACGGCAGCCAGCTGAATGCGACCAATCAGGCGGTGCAGAGCCTGAACACCAAGGTGAACAATGTCGGGAGCGGCACCGCCGCGGCCTTGGGCGGCGGCTCCAGCTACAACGCCCAGACCGGCGAAGTGAGCCAGCCTAGCTACAAGGTTTACGGCAACACCGTGAACAATGTCGGCGATGCGATCGACCATTTGCAGCGAAACAGCCCGATGCAATATTCCGATTCCACCGGCCGGACGACGACGAACAACGCCGGCAACGACGTGACCCTGGTGGGCGGAGACAGCAGCCGGCCGGTGACCATCCACAATGTGGAAGCGGGCGTGCAGGGCACGGACGCGGTGAACGTGAACCAGCTGAATGCGGCCAACTTCAATAATCAGCAGCAGATCAGCCAACTCCGCTCCGATCTGTCCGATACGCGCCGCGATGCGCTGGGCGCCGCGGCCGGCGCGATGGCCATGGCCGGCCTGCCGCAGGCCTTCCTGCCCGGCAAGAGCATGCTGGCGGTGGCCACGGCGACCACCGGCGGCGAATCCGCCCTCGCGGTGGGCGTGTCCGCGCTGTCCGACAACGGCCGCTGGGTGGTGAAATTCTCCGGTTCCGCCAATACCCGTGGTCAGGGCGGCGCCAGCATCGGCGCTGGCTTCCAGTGGTAAGCGGCAAGCAAGATCAATCAGCTGATATTGAATGACATATATGATGAAAAAATCGGTATTTAGCGGCACTTTCCGCTATCTGTTGCTGGCTGCGGCCGGCGCGGCCCTGGTGGGTTGCGGCACCAGCCGCCTGAGCAAGATCAATGACGACGGCCATCTGGCCGAACAGGCGAGCCCGGTATGGCCCAGCATTGAAAACAATCGCTGGCAGCCGGAAGGCAGCGTGCCCAACCTCGCCAATCTGGCCCAGGTGAAGCCAGGCCTGAGCAAGGAACAGGTTTACGGCTTGATCGGCCGTCCGCACTTCGCCGAAGGCATGATCGATGTGCGCGAGTGGGATTATGTGCTGAACCTGACCGCCAAGGGCGGCGAGCAAACCCAGGTTTGCCAGTACAAGCTGCTGTTCGACAAGCGGATGAAGCTGGCTTCGGTGATCTGGCGGCAAGAAGCCTGCGCCGAGATCGCCACCGGAGCTTGATCCGGCGTCGGAACCATGCAACGAACCGCCTTGATCGGCGGTTCGTTTTTTTATGCGCGCGCCGCGGCGGCGCAAAAAAACACGCGGCCCAAGGGCCGCGTGTTGCTTGCGGGGGTGAGCCGCGCTTATTTCAGATCGAAGCGGTCCAGATTCATCACCTTGTTCCAGGCGGCGACGAAGTCGCGGACAAACTTTTGCTGCCCGCCGTTTTGGGCGTAGACCTCGACCAGCGCCCGCAGCTGCGAGTTGGAGCCGAACACCAGGTCCACGCGGCTGCCGGTCCATTTGAGCGCGCCGGTCTTGCGATCGCGGCCCTCGTACAACTCATTGGCGGCGGAAGTCGGCTGCCAGGCCACGCCCATATCGAGCAGATTGACGAAGAAGTCATTGCTCAGCACGCCCGGCCGGCTGGTGAACACCCCGTGCGGCGCCTTGTCGACATTGGCACCCAGCACGCGCAGGCCGCCCACCAACACCGTCATTTCCGGCGCGCTCAGCGTCAGCAGCTGCGCCTTGTCCACCAGCAGCGCCTCCGCCGGCATCGAGAAAGCCTGCTGCTGATAGTTGCGGAAGCCGTCCGCCTGGGGCTCCAGCACGCAGAACGACTCCACATCGGTCTGCTCCTGGCTGGCGTCGGTGCGGCCCGGCGCGAACGGCACGCTGATGTTGACGCCGCCGGCCTTGGCGGCGGCTTCCACCGCCGCGCCGCCGGCCAGCACGATCAGGTCGGCCAGCGACACTTGCTTGCCGCCGCTCTGCGCGGCGTTGAAATCGCGGCGGATGGCTTCCAGCGCGTCCAGCACGCGGGCCAGCTGCGCCGGCTGGTTCACCGCCCAGTCCTTTTGCGGCGCCAGGCGGATGCGGGCGCCATTGGCGCCGCCGCGCTTGTCGGAACCGCGGAAGGTGGAGGCGGAAGCCCAGGCGGTGGACACCAGTTCGCTGACGGACAGGCCGGAGGCCAGCACCTTGGCCTTGAGCGCGGCGATGTCCGCCTCGTTGATCTGCGGCTGACAGGCGGCCGGCAGCGGATCTTGCCAGATCAAGTCCTCGGCCGGCACTTCCGGCCCCAGGTACAGCGTTTTGGGACCCATGTCGCGGTGGGTCAGCTTGAACCAGGCGCGGGCGAAGGCGTCGGCGAAGGCGGCCGGGTCCTGATGGAAGCGGCGGGCGATCGGCTCGTAAATCGGGTCGAAGCGCAGCGACAGATCGGCGGTGGTCATCATCGGCGGGTGTTTCTTCGCCGGGTTGTGAGCGTCCGGGATCAGGTGTTCCGGCTTGACGTCCTTGGCCACCCATTGATGGGCGCCGGCCGGGCTCTTGGTCAGTTCCCAGTCGTAGCCGAACAGCATGTCGAAATAGCCGTTGTCCCATTGCGTCGGGTTGGGCTTCCACGCGCCCTCGATGCCGCTGGTGGTGGTGTATTCGCCCTTGCCGTCGCCGAAGCGGTTGATCCAGCCCAGGCCTTGCGCTTCCAGCGGCGCGGCTTCCGGCTCCGGACCCACCAATGCCGGATCGCCGGCGCCGTGGGCCTTGCCGAAGGTGTGGCCGCCGGCCACCAGCGCCACGGTTTCTTCATCGTTCATCGCCATGCGGGCGAAGGTCTCGCGCACGTCGCGGCCGGAAGCCAGCGGGTCCGGATTGCCGTCCGGGCCTTCCGGGTTCACATAGATCAGGCCCATCTGCACCGCGGCCAGCGGATTGTCCAGCTGGCGGTCGCCGGAGTAGCGGCTGTTGGCTTCGGTGCTGGTGGCCAGCCATTTGGTTTCCGCGCCCCAGTAGACGTCCTCTTCCGGCTGCCAGATATCCTTGCGGCCGCCGCCGAAGCCGAAGGTCTTGAAGCCCATGGATTCCAGCGCCACGTTGCCGGCCAGGATCATCAGGTCGGCCCAGGAAATCTGCTTGCCGTATTTTTGCTTGATCGGCCACAGCAGACGGCGCGCCTTGTCCAGGTTGCCGTTGTCCGGCCAGCTGTTGAGCGGGGCGAAACGCTGGTTGCCGGTGCTGGCGCCGCCGCGGCCGTCGGCGGTGCGGTAGGTGCCGGCATCGTGCCAGGCCATGCGGATGAACAGGCCGCCGTAGTGGCCCCAGTCCGCCGGCCACCAGTCCTGGGAGGTGATCATCAGCGCCTTGAGGTCATTTTTCAGCGCGGGGTAGTCAAGTTGTTGGAAGGCTGCGGCGTAATCGAAATCCGGATCCAGCGGGATGGACGCGGGCGCGTGCTGATGCAGGATGTTGAGGTTGAGCTGGTTGGGCCACCAGTCGCGGTTGGATCGGGCATTCACTACGGCCGGGTTGCCGGCGGTTTGATGGAACGGGCACTTGGACGGGCTACTCATGACAGACTCCTTTGGTCAATGTGTTCAAGGACTTGTTGCGATCAGCTTAGTGAAGCTTGCCGTGGGAAGCCATTGAGCAATTTCAATGGCGGCAATGGCCAATATCAATCAATCATGTTCTAACGATAGTTAGTAGCTTATTTAGCGGCCTTAGTTCCCCGCACTGGGCCGGCAGGGTTGTCGCTCAGCGCTCAACGGTCTATCCGCGTGGTCATCAGGATGGCGGTGCTGGTGCGTTCCACTCCGTCCAGCGCGCCGATGCGGTCCACCAGCCCATCCAGTTCAGCCATGCCGGCGGCTTCCACCGCGGCGATGAAATCGTGGACGCCGCTGACCGAATGCAGGGTGCGCACCTGAGGCAGCCGGCGCAGCGCGCTTTCTATCGCCTGGCTCAGCCGCGGCGCGGCGACGATCATCACCAGCGCGCGCACCTGGGCTGTGCTGTGGACGGCGCCGGTGCGCACGCTATAGCCCAGGATCACGCCGCCGCGTTCCAGCCGCTCGATGCGGCTTTGCACCGTGGTGCGGGACAGGCTCAGCCGGCGCGCCAGTTCGGCGGTGGGGGCGCGGGCGTTTTCGCGCAGCAGCGCGAGCAATTGCTGGTCGATGGCGTCCATGGCGGCTCCATGCGGGGTGGGCGGTTTGGCGCTGTGCCGGACTTTTCGTCAATGCGATCAATAATATCCGACAGTTCGTCGTTCTGCGCGCTGCAATTGGCCGGACTTGATCCGAGAATGGGACTTCCCCAGGAAACGAGAACGAGGAGCGGCGAGATGAGGGACGCGATCATCGTGGGCGGCGGCCATAATGGCCTGGTATGCGCCCATTACCTGGCGCGGGCTGGGCTGAAGGTGACGGTGCTGGAACGGCGCGGCGTGGTGGGCGGCGCGGCGGTGACCGAGGAATTCCATCCCGGCTTCCGCAACTCGGTGGCCGCCTACACGGTGTCGCTGCTCAATCCCAGGGTGAGCCGCGACATGGAGCTGGCGCGTCACGGCTTGAAAGTGGTGGAGCGGCCCTTGTCCAACTTCCTGCCGCTGGACGACGGCGGCTATCTGAAAGTGGGGCCGGGCCGCACCGCCGCCGAAGTGGCGCGTTTCTCGCGCCGCGACGCCGAGCGGCTGGACGATTACGCGCGGCATCTGGACGCCGCCGCCGAACTGCTGCGCGAGCTGGTGTTGCAAACCCCGCCCAATGCGGTGGCGGGCGGCTGGCTGAACGCGCTGCCGGAGCTGTTCAAGGCCGGCCGGCTGGGGCGACGGCTGGGCCGGCTGGAACTGGCGCAGCAACGCGAACTGCTGGACCTGTTCACCAAGTCCGCCGGCGATTATCTGGACGGCTGGTTCGATAGCGATCCGATCAAGGCGGTCTACGGCTTCGACAGCGTGGTGGGCAACTACGCCAGCCCGTACGCGCCGGGCTCGGCCTATGTGCTGCTGCACCATGTGTTCGGCGAGGTCAACGGCCGCAAGGGCGCGTGGGGTCACGCGCTGGGCGGCATGGGCGCCATCACCCAGGCCATGGCCCGCTCGGCGCGCGAGCGCGGCGCGGAGATCCGCACCGACAGCGCGGTGCGCGAGGTGCTGCTGGACAAGGGCCGCGCGGTGGGCGTGGTGACCGAGCGCGGCGAGCGGCTGGACGCGCGGGTGGTGGTGTCCAATCTCAATCCGCGGCTGCTTTACACCCGCTTGCTGGACCCGGCGGCGCTGCCGGCGGATTTTCTGCGCCGGATGCAGGGCTGGCGCTGCGGCTCCGGCACTTTCCGCATGAATGTGGCGCTGTCCGAGCTGCCGGATTTCAGCTGCCTGCCGGGCAAGGCGCAGGCCGAGCATCACGGCAGCGGCATCATCATCGCGCCCAGCCTGGCTTATATGGAGCGCGCCTATCACGACGCGCGCGAGCGCGGCTGGTCCGGCCGGCCCATCGTGGAAGTGCTGATCCCGTCGACGCTGGACCCGTCGCTGGCGCCGCCGGGCCAGCATGTGGCCAGCCTGTTCTGCCAGCACGTGGCGCCGCAGCTGCCGGACGGAGCCTGCTGGGACGATCACCGCGAGGAAGTGGCGGATCTGATGATAGATACCGTCAGCCGCTACGCGCCCAACTTCAAGGCCGCGGTGCTGGGGCGGCAGATCATGAGCCCGCTGGACCTGGAGCGCACCTTCGGCCTGGTGGGCGGCGACATCTTCCACGGCGCGCTGGGCCTGGACCAATTGTTCTCGGCGCGGCCCATGCTGGGCCACGCCGATTACCGCGGTCCCATTCCCGGCCTCTATCTGTGCGGCGCCGGCGCCCATCCCGGCGGCGGCGTCACCGGCGCGCCGGGCCACAACGCGGCGCGCGAGGTGTTGCGCGATTTGCGGCGCCGCATGGCGTGAGCCGCTTGTTCAAAGGCTAGCGGAGCGCGGCGGGCGAAAAAAATGCCCGCGGCGCGAGGCCGGCGGGCACAAAGGGCAAAAGCCGGGATATCAGTAGAAGCGGTAATCCACGCTGAGGCCCACGGTGCGCGGCGCGCCGATCACCCCCACCAGGTAATTGCCGCGCACATTGACCTGGGAATACAGCACGCCCTGATTGCTCAGATTGTTGACGTAGCCGCGCACCGTCCAGCGCGCGCTTTCATAACCGGCGTTGAGATTGGCCACGGTGTAATCGCCGGCGGCGCCGCTGGGGCTGTTGCTGATGTCGGAGTAATAGCGGCCCACCCGGTTCAGGCTGCCGCCGACGAACAGGCCATGATCCAGCCGCTGCTTGAAGCCCAGGTTCACCGTCAGGTGCGGCGCGTAATTGAACTGATTGCCCTGGATGCCGGGGTTGGCGGCGTCGCTGGCGGTCACCTTGGTGTCCAGCAGGCCCAGGCCGGCGCTCAGCATCAGCCGCGGCGTGACCCGCGCCTTGGCTTCCAGCTCCAGGCCGTAGCTCTCGCCCTTGGGGATATTGGTGAAGCGCGAGCCCAGGATGGCCTGGTAGCCGGTGTACTGGTTGAAGAAGGCGTTGGCGTTGAGGTCCAGGCGCTGGTCCAGCAAGCTGGAGCGGCTGCTGGCCTCGTAGGCGGTGACCTCCTCCTTGTCATAGGTGTAGTACTGGTCGCTATTGTCCAGGCCGGAGCCGCCGGCGTTATAGCCCTTGCGCACCGAGAAGCCCAGCGTGGTGTCCGGGCTGTATTTGTAACTGAGCCCGGCCTTGGGCAGGAACAGGGTTTCGGTGATGTCGTAGGCGGCCTGTTTCTGGCCGGCCAGGCCCGGTTGCAGCGTGGTGTTGCGGCGCTGCCGCTCGCGCTCCACGCGGCTGCCCAGATTGAGGCTCCACTTGTCGTTCAGGACCAGCGTGGCCTCGCCGTAGATGGCCTGGGTTTTCAGTTTGTCCTTGGCCGCCACGCTGGTCTGGGCGTCCATGTCCTGGTCGCGGTCGTAGTAATACACGCCCATCACGCCGCTGAGCCGGCCGCCTTGCGGCGCATAGTTCAGCCGCGCCTCGGCGGTATTGCTCTTCTCGTCCAGCCGCATGCGGAAATCGCTGCTGTCGACGAAGGCGCTGACATTGTCGGCGTGACCCAGCAGCAACTGGGCGCTCCAGGCGTCGTTGAGCTGGTATTGCAGATCGGTGCTGACGGTGTTGTTGAAGGAGTCCTGATAGCGCGCCTTGATCCATTTGCGGCTATTGGCGTAGTCGAAATAATTGCCGTCCACATAGTTCAGGTATTCGCCCTTGTTCTTGCGGTGCGCCACCGTCAGCTTGGCGCTGAAGCCGGGCAGCGCGCTGGGCTTCCACAGCAGCTTGCCGCGCGCGCTGCTGTGCTTGAGCTCGGACGGGTCCCACGGCGTGCTGCCGGGATAGCTGATATAGCTGTGGCCGCTCAGGCCCTCGGCGGCGACGCGGAAGGCCAGTTCGTCGGTGATCGGGCCGGACACCATGCCGGCCAGAGTGCTCTTGCCGGCCTTGTTCTCGTAGCCGGCGCGCAGCGCGCCTTCCCAGTCGAAGCTGGGGTCCTTGGTATTGACCACGATGGCGCCGGCCAGGGTGTTGCGGCCCTGGGTGGTGGACTGCGGGCCGCGCAGCACCTCGACCTGTTCCACGTCCCAGGGGCTGACGTCCACATAGCGCTGACCGTTCCAGCTCTCCGACATGCCGTCCACCGTGGTGCTGACCCGCGGGCGTGAGCCGGAGACCAGGGTGTTGTAGCCGGTACCGGGGCCGGTGCCTTCCACCCCGCGGATATTGATGATGCCGGCGCCGTTATGGGTGGCGTTGGGAGTGGCGGCCACGCTGTCGTACACCGAATTTTCGCCGCCCTTGTCCATGTCGCGGATCACCGTCACCGCGGTGCTGGTGTCCTTCAGCGAGCGTTTGAGTTTTTCCCCGGTGACGGTGACCGTGGGCAGCGTGGCTTGAGCGTCCGCGGGCGCTGCCAGCGCCGCGTGCGAGAGGGTCAAGCCGCCGAGGCCGGCCAGGGCTAGCCGGGTGGCCGCGGCCAAGGGTTTGTGCGGGTGTTCCATCGTGTTGCGATTCCTTGTTTTTGTGCGATAGCGAGATCGGCGCGCTCGGGGTCCGGCGGCGTCGTCTGGCTAGCGAGGAATCGTTGGCTACTGCGGCGAGGGGAAGCGAAGAGCGCAGCGGACCCGTGACGGGTCGTTGCGATCACCAGGACCGGATGATAATATTTCTCATTCGCATTATGCAAACACGATGCAAGATATTCCGCCGCACAGCGGTGGAAACCGCCGGGGAGCCGCATGTCGAACAGGGAAGAAAACACGTGGAATCAACAAGCTGCGCGGAGTGCGGCATGGCTGCAACACCCTGAGGCCGGCCAGCCGGCCTGGTGGGCGCGGCTGGCCGCGGCCGGCGCGCCGCTGACCGAGCGGCTGCCGGATGGCGAGATCTGTGTCACCTTCCTCTGGCGCGATCCCCACGGCGGCGCAGCGGCCTCGCCGCTGGTGCAGGTCTACGCCGACGTCAACTCCGTCACCGACCACCACCGGCCGCAGCCGCAATCGCTGGCGCGGCTGGGCGACACCGACATCTGGTGGTGGCAGGCCACGCTGCCGGCCAACTGGCGCGGCAGTTACACCTATATCCCGGTCAGCGCCGCGCAGACCCCGCCGCGGCCGGACGCCGATGCGCGCGCCAGCCGGCTGCGCCACCGCGAATGGTGGCTGGACATCATGAGCCGGGCGGCGCCGGACCCGCTCAACCCGCGCGCCGGCTATGTCAGCAGCTGGGGCGCGCCCTTGTCCGCGCTGCATCTGGAGGCGGCGCCGGAGCAATCCGCCTGGCACGCCTGGGACCAGGGCCGCCAGGGCCGCCAGGGCGCGGACCCGGCGCGGCTGACGCGGATTCATTGGGACAGCGCGCGGCTGGGCAAGAAACGCCGGATCTGGATTTATCAGACCGGCGCGCTGCCGGAGGGCGAACGCGGTGAGCGGCCGCTGGCCATTCTGCTGGACGGCCAGTACTGGGCCGAACGCATGCCGGTGTTCGCCGCGCTGGACGAAGACACCCGGCGCGGCAGGCTGCCGCCGGCGGTGTATCTATTGGTGGATGTCATCGACAGCCGGCATCGCGAGCAGGATCTGCCCTGCAATGCCGACTTCTGGCTGGCCTTGCAGCAAGAACTGCTGCCGCAAGTGGAGCGGCTGGCCCCGTTCAGCGCGCGGCCGGAACGCACCGTGGTGGCGGGCCAGAGCTATGGCGGCCTGGCGGCGATGTTCGCCGGCCTGCGCTGGCCGGAGCGCTTTGGCTGCGTGCTCAGCCAGTCCGGCTCCTTCTGGTGGCCTTACGTGGAACTGCACGAACGCGCGCGCGCCGTCAGCGAACGGCGCTTGCCCGGCAGCCGCGGCCGGCTGACCGAACAACTGGAGGCCGGCGAATTGCCGCCGGGACGGCTGCGGGTCTATCAGGAAGTGGGCCGCCGCGAAGAAGTGATGCTGGACGTCAACGCCAGCCAGCGCGCGGCCTTGGAGCACGCCGGCCATTGCGTGCGCTACCAGGAGTTCGAGGGCGGCCACGACTGGCTGTGCTGGCGCGGCGGCCTGCTGGACGGACTGGCCTGGCTGTGGGAGGACGGGAGTAGGGAGGGGTAATCCGCGCCCTATGCCGGCTGACTCCCGGCATAATGCCGTTTTTTGGGGCGATGAAGATGAAAAAGCGATTGGCTTTATGCTTGGCGGGTGTCTTGGTGTGGCCGGCCTGGGCCGCGAACCCGCAGCCGCCAAAAACCGTGCCGATCAAGCAAGGCATGGCATACGCCAAAGCGAGGAAGCTCATCTTGAAAGCCGGCTGGGAGCCCATTCATGCCGTGAACGGTGAGGCGTGCGGCTACGGTGAAAAAATTTGCAAGAAATTCCCGGAGATAGAAAGCTGCTTGGCGGATGGCTACTGCAAAATGTTCTTCAAGAACGAGTGGGACATGATGCTGGTGCTCATCACTCTTGGCGACATGGATGCTAAGGGAGAGAATGCCCAGATCGAAAGCTGGTCGCTTAAAAAGTAAGCCGACCTAAATTGGATTGCGCAAAGCGCTGGCCTGCCCGGCGCTTTGCGCATTCTGATCTCGGCGCGGGTCTCACCCCCCGCGCGGAATCACCATCGGCGTATGGCTGACCGGATCGTCCATGATCAGGCAGCTCAGGCCGAACACCTGCTCGATCAAGTCCGCGCTGACGATGTCGCGCGGCGCGCCCTCGGCCACGATGCGGCCATCGCGCATCGCGATCAAATGGCTGGCGTAGCGACAGGCGTGGTTGATGTCGTGCAACACCGCCACCAAGGTGCGGCCGCCGTCGCGGTTCAAGCGGCGGAACAACTCCAGCAACTCGATCTGATGCGCGATGTCCAGATAAGTGGTCGGCTCGTCCAGCAGCAGCAGCGGCGTTTGCTGCGCCAGCGCCATCGCCACCCACACCCGTTGACGCTGTCCGCCGGACAGCTCGTCCACCAGCCGGTCCGCCAGCGCGTCGGTGCCGGTGGCCGCCAGCGCCTGGCGCACTGCCTCCTCGTCCTGCCGGCTCCATTGCCGCAACAGGCTCTGATGCGGATAGCGGCCGCGTGCCACCAGGTCCGTCACCGTGATGCCGTCCGGCGCCACCGCGCTTTGCGGCAGCAGGCCCAGTTGCTGCGCCACCGTCTTGGCCGGGTAGCCGTGGATGTCGCGACCGTCCAGGCACACCTGGCCGGCCTGCGGTTTCAACAGCCGGCTCAGGCTGCGCAGCAAGGTGGACTTGCCGCAGCCGTTGGGGCCGATGATCACGCTGAAGGAACCGTTGGGGATGTTCACGTCCAGCTGTTCGCAAATCGTGCGTTGGCGGTAGCCCAGCCGCAGGCGCTCGCCGCGCAGCCGCGGCGGCTCCGTCGCCTGGGAGGCCGGCGCGGCATAGAGTTTCAAGCTCAGGGAAGTCACAGTTTTCGGGCTCCGGTTTGGCGCAGCAACAGCCACAGCAGATACAGGCCGCCAATGCAGATGGTGACGACGCCCACCGGCAGCTGGCGAGGATAGAACAGCTGCTGGGCGCCGTAGTCCGCGGCCAGCAGCAGCAAGGCGCCGGTCCAGGCCGCGGTCAGCGGGCTGGTGGCCTGGGTGCGCTGCAGCCGCTGCGCGATCTGCGGCGCGGCCAGCGCGATGAAGGAAATCGGTCCGGCCGCGGCGGTGGCGGAAGCGATCAGCGCCACCCCCAGCCCCATCAGCCACAGCCGGGTGCGTTCCGCCGGCACGCCCAGCGCGCTGGCGCAATCGTCGCCCATCTCCAGCAGCCGCATGCGCCGCTGCAGCGTCAGCGCCGCCAGCATCGCCAGCAGACAACACAGCGCGGAGGGCAGGCCCTTGTTCCAGGTCATGCCGTTGAGCGTGCCCGCGCCCCAGGTGGCCGCGCCCATCGCCGCTTCCAGGCTGGCGTTGATCAGCAGCCAATGGTTGAGCGCGCTCAGCATGGCGCTGACGGCGATGCCGACGATGATCAGGCGGAAACCGTACGCGCCTTGCCGCCAGGCCAGCAGATAGACCAGGGCCGCGGCCAGCAGGCCGCCGGCCAATGCGCCGCCGGCGATCTGGAAATGGCTGCCGTTGAACAAGGTAATCACCACCAGCGCGCCGGTATAGGCGCCGGTATTGAAGCCCACCACGTCTGGGCTGCCCAGCGGGTTGCGGATCAAGGACTGGAAAATCGCCCCGCTCATGCCCAGCGCCGCGCCCACCACCAGCGCCATCAGCACCCGTGGCAGCCGCCATTGCTGCACCACCGCCACCTCCAGCCGGCCGCCTTGGCCTTGCAAGGCCTGCCATAACTGCTCCAGGCTCAGCGGCAAGGCGCCGGCGCGCAAACTCAGCACCGCCAGCGCCGCGCAGGCGGCGGCCAGCAGCAGGCCGGTCCACAGCCCGCCCAGCGCCATCCGGCCATTGCAAGCGCCATCCGGATCACCCCACTGCCACACCGCCGGCTTCATGCCCGGCCTCCGGGCGCGGCGTGACGGCGCGCCAGCCAGATCAGGGCCGGCGCGCCGATGAAGGCGGTGACGATGGATACCCGCAATTCGCCCGGCGTCAGCAGCCGGCCGACGATGTCCGAGCCCAGCAGCAACATGGGCGCCAGCAACAGGGTGAAGGGCAGCGCCCAGCGCAGATCGGCACCGCCCAGCCAGCGGGCGAGGTGGGGAATCATCAGGCCGACGAAGGCGATGGGCCCGGCGACGGCGGTGCTGCCGCCGCACAGCAGGGTGATGGCCAGCACCGCGCCGGCCTGGATCAGCAGCGGGCGGCCGCCCAGGCTCACCGCCAGGTCGCTGCCCATGCCCAGGGTGTTCAAGGGTCGCGCCAGCAACAGCGCCAGCAGCATGCCGGCGATCATCACCGGCGCCGTCAGCGCCAGCGGCGTCATGCTGCGCACGTCCAGGGTGCCGGCGTTCCAATAACGCAGCTGATTGAAGGCCAATGGGTCCAGCAGGGTGATGGCGGTGGACAAGCCCATCAGCACCGCACTGACGGCGGCGCCGGCCAGCACGAAGCGCAGCGGGTCCATGCGCCGGCCGCGCGCGCCCACCGTGTACACCAGCAAGGTGGCGCCCAGCGCTCCGGCGGCGGCGCAGCCCAGATAGCCCAGCTGGCTGTCCACGCCCCAGACCGCCACGCCCAGCACCATGGCGAAGCTGGCGCCGGCGTTGACGCCCAGCACGCCGGGGTCCGCCAGCGGATTGCGCGACAGTGCCTGGATCAGCGCGCCGGACAGGCCCAGCGCCGCGCCGGCCAGCAGGCCCAGCAGGGTGCGCGGCAAGCGGCCTTGCAGCACGATCACGCTGTCCGGATCGCCGCCGCCGTGCAGCAGGCTGCGCCAGACCACAGCGGCGGGAATCGGTTTGGCGCCCAGCATCAGGCTGAGCAGGACAATGAGAGCCAGCGCGGCCAGGCAGCACAGCAGCAGGGTCAGGCGGCGGCTGGCCGCCGAGGGCGCGGGCCGAGCCGCGGCGAGGCTGATTGACATGATCAAATGCAAATGATTCCTAATACAGACTGCTGATGTTACCATGCGGCATCCATAACGGCACACCCTCTTGCCGGCCGCGCCAACGCATGCCGCGCGGCCTCCACCCCTGTCGAGATCAAAACAACCCGTCATGAAAAAGTCGCCCATCTTCGTCGATTTCAGCCTGCTCAGGCTCAATCCGCATTTCCGCTCCATCTTCATCGCCCGCATGATCTCGGTGTTCGCCTTCGGCATCCTGATGGTGGCGGTGCCGGTGCAAATCCATCAGCTCACCGGCTCCACGCTGCAAGTGGGCGCGGCGATGGCGCTGGACGGCATCGGCATGTTCGCCGGCCTGATGTGCGGCGGCGTGCTGGCGGACCGCATGGACCGCCGCCGGCTGATCCTGCTGGGCCGCTCGCTGTGCGGCCTGGGCTTTCTGGCGCTGGCGCTCAACGGTTTCATGACCAACCCCTCGGTGCTGGCGCTCTATGTGGTGTCGGCCTGGGACGGCTTTTTCAGCGGCATCGGCATCACCTCGCTGATGGCGTCCATCCCGGTGCTGGTCGGCCGTGAAAACCTGCCGGCCGCCGGCGCGCTGAGCATGCTGACCATGCGCATTGGCGGCGTGCTGTCGCCCTTGCTGGGCGGCCTGATCATCGCCGCCGTCGGGGTCAACTGGAACTATCTGCTGGCCGGCGTCGGCACCCTGGCCACCCTGATCCCGCTGACGCGCTTGCCGTCCTTGAAACCGCAGGGCGGGGAGCCGGCGCATCCGCTGCGCTCCTTGCTGGAGGGTTTCCAGTTCCTGTGGCAGAACAAGGTGGTGGGCGCGGTGGTGGCGGTGGGCACGTTGCAAACCCTGCTTAGCGCGGTGCGGGTGCTGTATCCCTCGCTGGCGGAGGACGGTTACGGCGGCGGCGCTTTCGAGGTGGGCCTGATGTATTCGGCGGTGCCGCTGGGCGCGATGATAGGCGCGTTCACCAGCGGCTGGGTGGGCGGGTTGAGCCGCCCCGGCGCGGTGATGTTGAGCTGCGTGCTGGCTTCGTCGCTGAGCATCGCGTCCTTGGGTCTGGTTCATCATCTGGCTTACGGCCTGCTGGCCTTGGCCTTGCTGGGTTATTTCGGTTCGATCGCGTCCTTGTTGCAGTTCACCCTGGTGCAGGGCAATACGCCGGATCATTTGTTGGGCCGGGTGAACAGCCTGTGGAACGCTCAGGATGTGGTGGGCGACGGCCTGGGCGCTTTGGGGCTGGGCGCGTTGGCGCGGGCCTTGGCGCCGTTGACGGCGGTGGCTTGGTTCGGCGCCGCGGCCGCGGCGGCCAGTCTGGCGATGTGCGGGGCTTTTGGGTCTTTGCGGCGTTTGGCCGGCGGCGCGGCTGCGGAGGCGGCCGGGGAGCCGGCGCGGCAGGGGGCGGGGTCCTAGTTTCTAGGGTTTGTGGACGCTGATGTGCTTGCAGGGCGGAAACCTCGGTTGGGGTTTTCGCCCTTTTTGCATCCTCTATGAAGCTCTGCCTAGTGTGGGGGAGTTTGAATCCGCTGCGCGGATGATGATTTAGGGCCGGTTCCGCCCAGCGAACGGGAAGGGGGCGGGCCGCCGCCCCCTTTCATCCCCCCTCGTCCCCCAGGGCGCGAAACCCAGAGCGCGCCCCGAGGGGACACCTGGGCGCTACACGAGGTGGTCATTTTCTTGAAAAGAAAGAGTGATTTAGCCTCGTGAGTTATTTTGTGGATAACCATCCAGTTTGACTCTGCCTGTGGATATCTCGAAAGAGCCAAGAAGAAACTACGTTTGTGATGCTCCCCTGGTCCCTTCAAGCCTGCCTGCCGGGCAGCCCCGGCAATGCAAATCATCATCCGCGCAGCGGATACAAACCCCACACACCTAGCCATCCCAACCACCCCACCTTGACCCCAAGCGCCCCCTCGGCAACAATCCCCACGTTGCCGCCCACACGCGGCACACGGGATTGGCGTCCCGTTATGAATCCCAACTAACAGGCCTACGCACCACTGCGTAGGCTGCTTTACCATGGCCGCGCCATTTGGCAGGCGCATGGTAGGAGAGTGCCATGGCACTCGCCGGGCTGGGATTCATCCGGTACGCCAATCCTGCCACGCGTCTGCCTAATACCTCAGCCTCACCCGGCAGGTGGTTTATCTTGTGTCACAGCAGGAGAAACACCATGCAACAGCCTCAAGCCTTCCCCCGTCGTCGCCGCTACAAACTGCCGGCCCACGAACAACAAGACACCCTGCTTCCCTTCGTCAGCTATCTGCCCGAACGCAGCTATCCGCATTATTGGCAAATGCCCGTGCCCGACGACGACTTCGCCGCCAATGTCGCCTATGGTCGCGAATGCGCCGGCCATTTGTTGCAATGGCTGAAGGACAACCAGCCCTATGCCGGAGGCGGCTTGCTCAGCCGCATCGCCCGAGATATCGACTTTGACGACATCGATGGCCGCGGCTATTGGATAGGTTTCTTCAATCTGCTGGAGCACGCGTTGCTGCTGAGCGCGCTGCATCTCAAGGTCTTCCCTTATGTCGACCACTATCACCGCACGCATGAGAGCAGGATTTGGCGCAGACAGTTGGAAGAGCGTTTTGGCCGCAAGCGCTAGGTAAAAGAAAAAGGCGGAAGCCCTCCAGGGGACTTCCGCCTTGTCGCGTGGGGAAGGAGGGACGGCCTTAAAGCCCGTTTACGATCTCGCGAGCTAAGGCGGAAACGAGCGAAAAAGTGGAATGTACACGTGGTACATGAGCATTTTGAGCTTGGTTTCAACGCCCACTTCTATCCACCCCGCCGACGCGCAGCAGATCGTAAACAGGTTCTTACTGGCCGTGCTTCTCCTCGCCCAGCTTGTCCAGGTAACGCAGGATGCGGCCGCTGTCCTGCTCCAGTTTCTGCATCCGCTCGACGATCTCCTGCTCGTCCAGCGGGCCTTCCTGGCCAAACACCGCCAGCGCGGCGCCGATGTGCTGGCTGGCCTGCTGCTCGGTGGCCGCCAGCTCGCTCCAGGAGCGGGTCTGGCCAAACGCTTGCTGCCCTTGCAGTTGCAACCAGCCTTGCAGCTCGCTGCCCTGCTCCAGCGGCTTGGCCTCTTCAATCGAGTGATAGGCGGTCTGCTTGAAGATCACATGCCCCACTTTTTGCAGGCTGAGCTGGGATTTGTCGTGCACGCGGTTCACTTGCGCCATCACTTGCTGCGATTGCTCCACCTGGCTGCTGAAGCGCTGGCGGAAGGTTTCCACCGAGTCCTTGACCTGGCTGGCTACATTGCCGGCGGCGCTGGCCTGGGTCTGCATATTGCCGATGCGCAGCGACAGGTTTTCCAGCACGTCCTGCACATTGTTGGCGGTGCTCTTGCTGCGCTCGGCCAGCTTGCGCACTTCGTCGGCCACCACGGCGAAGCCGCGGCCGGTTTCGCCGGCGCGGGCGGCTTCGATGGCGGCGTTCAGCGCCAGCAGATTGGTTTGGTCGGCGATGGCGGAGATGTCGGCCAGCGAGGTTTCTATGCCCTGCCATTCCTGGGCCAGCGCGGTGCTGGCGGTGTCCATGCTGCTGACGCTGTCGGCGATGGTGTCCAGGTGGCCGGACAGGTGCTGGGCGGTTTCCAGGCTGACGCGCGCGCCGTCGGCGGTGTCCTGGGTGATGGCGGCCACGTCGGCCATGGCCTGGCTGATGTCTTCCAGATCGCTCTGGTTGCTGGCCAGGTCCTTGCGCAAATGCGGGTTGTTGAGCGCGGCCAGCTGCGAGGACAGGCGGTTGCGGCGGATGTAGCCGTCGTTGTCGGCCATGGTCTGGATCGCGCGGTTGACGCTGCCCAGCGAGCTGGCCAGGATGCCCGGCAGGCCCTGGCTCAGCGGGCGGCGGCTGTAGTCGCCGGCGCTGATGGCCTTGAAGCAGGTGTTGATTTCCTTGAAGTAGGTTTCGATCAGATCGAGGAAATCATTGAGCTGCCAGGCGAGCTTGCCCACTTCGCCCAGGTTGCGGGTGCCGGTGGCGCGGTGGTGCAGTTCGCCGGAGCTGGCGTAGCCCAGTTGTTCGTGCAGGGTGTTGAGCAGGCCGAAGATGCGGCCGCTGTGACGCCACAGCAGCAGGGACAGGGCGATGGAGGCGGCCAGCAGCAGCGCGTCCACGACGCGGCCGACGATTTCCGGAAACAGATAGCTGTCCAGCAAGGAGAAGGCGACCAGCAGGTTGAAGCCTATGATGCACCAGCCCAGCTGGGCGCGCAGAAAGGGCGGTTTGTGTTGGAACTGGTTCATGCGGCCACCCCCGGCGCTTGCAGCACTTGGGCATTGAGGGACAGGATGAAGTCCTGATAGCTGACGCCTTTGTCCGCCAGCACTTGCTGCAGCCAGGCCACGGAGGCGTCCGGCGCGTTGGCCTTGTTGTGGCTGGCTTCGATCTGGCGCATCTGGGCGTAGACCGGTTCTATCGCGGCGATGGCTTCCTGGCTGGGCGGGCGGCGCACGGAGTAATAACCTTGCAGCTGGCCGCGCAGGTCGTAATCCGGGGTGACGTTGGCCAGCACCCAGTAGTAATCGCCGTTTTTGCTGTGGTTTTTCACCACGGCGAAGAATTCATGGCCCTGCTGCAGGGTTTTCCACATCAGCCGGTAGGCGCCGCGCGGCATGTCGGGATGGCGGATCAGATTGTGCGGCTTGCCCAGCAGTTCATGCTCGGCGTAGCCGGCGATGCGCATGAACACGCGGTTGGCGTAGGTGATGTGGCCGGTGGGGTCGGTCTTGGTGATGATCAGTTCATGAGGAGCGAGCCGGATTTCCTTGCTGGCCGGGCCGGCGGCGGGGTGCGTCATGATTTGTTTCTCTCTTATTTGTCGATTGCATAACCTCTAGATGTTCATTTTCGGCCACTGGCCCAGTAGGGGCAAGCGTTTATTTATTTGTACTGCCCATGCTTGACGCGCGGCTGCTTAAATTAATTCTTAATAATCCAGTTCTTACAAAAACAAAAAGGATGCCTGTGGCATCCTTTTGCGCTTTGGCCGGGATGGGCCTCAGAGTCTGTTCAACGTCTCACGACGCGCAGCAGATCGTACAGCTTCTCAGAGTTTGACGATCTGGCGGATCTGCGACACGCAGCCGCGGGCATCGTCTATCAGCTTGGCGAATTCCGGACTGCTGATCTCGGCATGGCTGAGCCAGCGCACCTTGTTGCTGATCCGGTATTGCACGCGGATGCCGGCCGCGGTTTGCCGCTGCTTGGCGTCCACTTCGTACCAGGGGGTGTTCACCTTGCATTCGAAGTCCGGCTGGATGGCCTTGGCGCCCTTGAGCAGCACGCTGGATTGCATGGCGCTGGCGTCGCCCAGGTAGACGTCGGCCAGGTTGCCGTTGCGCTTGTAGCTGTCGAAGCTGTCCCACACGCCTTTGTAGTGGGAGTCGTAGAGAAACAGGCCGGAAATCTTTTCCAGCATGCGCGGGTCGCGCACGCTCATGCGCAGCGGGTAGCTGGACGGCACCATGAAGGAGGTCTTGTCGCGCTGGACCTTGCAGCCTTCCGGCTGGCTGCTCAGCCGGTTGCACAGGCTTTGGTCGGTGGCGCTGACGCCCTGGTAGCGGTCTTGCAGAATGGTGTCGATCAGCGCGGAGTTGGCCAGTTCGATATCGGCGCGGATGTCGGCGCTGCCATCGGCTTGCACGGTGTTTTCGCGCTGGATGTTCAGATCGGTGCGCGCGGCTTCCATCGGCACCTGGGTCTGGCTCACCGTGCCGTCCTTGCCGATGATGAAGGCCCAGCGGTCTTGCAGGTCCGACATGATGCGGCCGGGCTGGAAGAAGGGGTTGGTTGGGTCCAGCCACCAGGTCTGGCCGGCGATGTCGGCGCGGACGATCATGTGGTTGGGCGCGCCAATGCCGGGCAGCAGCAGCGGCGGGGCGAACTTGCCGCGGAAGATCAGCGCCGGTTCGGCGGCGATGCCGGCGCGGCGCAGCATGGCGGTCAGCAGGGTGGAAAGGTCCTTGCAGTCGCCGTAGCCGTGCTTCTCGATCTCCGCCAGCGTGAACGGCACCAGGCCGCGCTCGGCCAGCCGGGTATCGTTGAGGTAGCGGTAGTTGCGGTTGATGTGCTGCATGAAGGCGGCCACTTGTTCCGCGGCCGGCTTGCCGCGGTTGGCGGCCACCACGGCGGCGGCGGCCGGCGGCAGCGGCGCGGCCAGGATTTCGTTGTAGCGGCGGGCGTGGGCGCCGAAGTGGTCTTGCGGCTGCTCCGAGGTGGCGATCACCAGCTGCGGCCATTCGCGCAGCGCGCTGTTGTTCCACTCGTTGATATAGCTGAGGAAGCGCGGCTGGCGCAGCGTCACCTTGATGCGCTTGCGGTCCGCGCTGGCGTCCACGCTGTAATCGTCCAGCATCATGCCGCGCCAGCTTAGCGGGCGGGTGGACTGGAGCTCGAAGCTGAAGCTGTCCTCGCGCGCTTTCTGCGGGCCCAGGTCCAATTGGTAGCGCAGCTGGCGCGCCAGCGGCTGCGCGGCGTTGTGGCTCTTGACGCGGTAGGACACGGTGCTGCCGACAGCCAGTTCCGGGAAGGCCATCCAGGTTTGCATGTCGCGGCTGACGCCGGCGTCCGGATTGGGCGCGGCGCGGGTTTCGATCTGGGATTTGCCCAGCTTGATCACTTTGCCGTTGGGCTGGATCACTTCCGCCCGCTCCACTTGCAGGCGGTCTTCGGCCGGGTAGGTGAAGTCGATGCGCGACAGTTGTTCGCGGCCAGAGGGATGCAGGATGGTGAAGCGCTTGCTGGTGACGCAATCCAGGCTGTTGTCTTTATTGTGCTGGCAGCTGATGGCGGTGTTGACCGCCAACGGCGCTTCGCTGATTGGTTGCAGCGCGGCGGCGCTGAAGCTGCTGTAGAGGCCGGCGGGCAGTCCGAGAGCCAGTCCAAGAGTGATGATGCGCATAGTGGAATCGAAAAGTGTGCTGTTGTTGTGATGAAGTGATACCGCCGCCGATACGGCGCGGCGGCGGTGAGAACACGCATCCGTTGGCCGCGCCGCCGGATGGGATCAAGCTTTCCATGTTCGCATATTAGCGCTTGCGAATGTGTATTGTTTTTGTGTGGATGTTCCGTGCCGCTTCATGATCTTGCCAGCCAGACGGGACAAGGTGGGAGCCGTTGAACAAGCGAAATCCACATCGGGTAGCTGAACCGTTCGACGTTGCGCGCAGCGCAGACAGGCTTTCAAGGCTCGGCCCACATCCGCAGCAGATTATGGTAGTTCGCGGTCAGCGCCATCAGCGCTGCGTTGTCGCCCAGCTGCAGGCGCAGGCTGGAGATCGCCGCGTCCATGTCGAACAGCAGCCGGCGCTTGCCATCGTCGCGGATCATGCTTTGCACCCAGAAGAAGGAGGCCAGCCGCGCGCCGGCGGTGACCGGCTCTACCCGGTGCAGGCTGGTGGACGGGTAGAGCACCATGTCGCCGGCGTCCAGCTTGACGCTGTGGCAGCCGTAAGTGTCTTCGATCACCAGTTCGCCGCCCTCGTATTCGTCCGGGCGGCTGAAGAACAGGGTGCAGGACACATCGGTGCGCACCCAGCCGTTGTCAAAGGGGTGGCGTCGCACCGCGTTGTCCACGTGGCTGCCGAAGTCCATGCCGGCCTGGTAGCGGTTGAACAGCGGCGGGAAGATCTTGGCCGGCAGCGCGGCGGAGAAGAACAGGCCGTTGCGTTGCAGCGCGCCTTCCACCATGGCCTGCAGTTGTTGGGCTTCCGGCAGCTGCTGCGGCAGTTGCTGATTGCGTTTGACCTGGGCGGACTGACTGCCGGCGGTGATGCGGCCATCGGCCCAGTCGGCGCGGGCCAGCAGTTCGCGTCCCCGTGCCAGTTCTTCGGCGCTCAGTACCGTGGGGATGTGCAATAACATGAGGTCTCCAGCGGCAGTTCATCGGATGAATGGAGAGGAATGAGAAAGCGGCGCGAAATAGCGGCCGGGTAGGCGGCTGCGCGCTGGCGTGATGGGACGCGGGTCTCGCGTCTACGGCGGCTCAGGCCTGTTGGGGCCGGCCGGCAGAGTCCTCAAGCAAGCCATTGGGCAGGGCTTGCGTGACGGCTCTGCGGCGAGCGGCCGGCGGGCGCCGGCCTGCTCGCAAGGGGGACTTACGGCGCTTCGGTGGCGAAGCCTATCTTGCTGATGCCGCCCTGCTGGGCGCTGGCCAGGGTCTTGGCCACCGCTTCGTAGCGCACGCTCTTGTCGGCGAACAGATGCAGCTCCACTTGCGGGTTGTCGCGCGCGGCGGCGGCGAAGCGGGCGTCCAGCTCGCCTTCCGGCACTTTGACGTCGTTCCAGAACACCGAGCCGGCGGCGTCTATGGCCAGGCGGATTTCCTTGGGCTGGCTTTGCTGCGCGGCGGCGCTGGCCTGCGGCAGGTCCAGCTTGACGGTATTGGTCAGCAGCGGGGTGGTGATGATGAACACCACCAGCAGCACCAGCATCACGTCCACCAGCGGCGTGGTGTTGATGTCCGCCATCGGCGCGGAGGCGCCTTTGTCGAAACTACCGAAGGCCATCGATTTCTCCGGACTGTGTCAGCAATTGGGCGTGCAGATCGTGGGCGAAGTAGTCCATGTCCTGCGCCATGATGCGCTGCATGCGGGTCAGGGCGTTGTAGGCCAGCACCGCCGGGATGGCGGCGGCCAGGCCGGCGGCGGTGGCCACCAGCGCTTCGCCGATCGGGCCGGCCACCGCGGCGATGGTGACTTGGCCGGCGGCGCCGATGTTCACCAGCGCGTGGTAAATGCCCCATACCGTGCCGAACAGGCCGATGAAGGGCGCGGTGGAGCCCACCGAGGCCAGCATGGTCATGCCGGTTTCCTGCTTGCCGTTTTCCTGGGCCAGGCCCTTGCGGATGGCGCGGGTCAGGAATTCATCCAGATCGCAGCTCTGGCCCAGCGGGCGCTCCGCCTGGCTGCGGTAGTGGCGCAGCGCGGCCAGTCCCTGGCGAGTGAGGTTGGCGAAGGGCGCGCGCGAATCCTGCAACTGGGCTTCCGCCTGCTTCCAGTCCGGGGCGTCCCACAGCGCGGTTTCTGCCTGTTTGTTGGCGCGGCGGATGTGCCAGGTGCTGACGCCGCGAACCAGGATCAGGTACCAGGTGAGCACCGACATCAGGACCAGGATCATGAACACCGTGACCAGCACGGCGTCCCCTTGTTGGAATACAGTCATTAGATTCATGATTTGCCAGACTTCAAAGAAAATTCAACGGGAACGATAAAGGTGTAGGCGATGGCTTCAGCGCCGCGCTTGGCCGGCGTGAAGGTCCAGCGCTTCACCGCCGCCACGGCGGCGCGGTCCAGCCGCGGGAAGCCGCTGCTGGTGGCCAGCGCCACGTCCAGCGGCTGGCCTTGGGCGGACACGTGCACGCGCAGCTGCACGGTGCCGGTTTCGCCTTCTTCTATGGACAAGGCCGGGTAGGCCGGCTTGGGGTTGTTCAGATAGCCGCCGCGGTACATCGGTTCGGTGACCGAGGGCTTGGCATTGACCGACTGGCCGTGCGAGCTGCCGCCCTCGGCGGAGCTGGCCGCCGGGCTGGGCTTGCTTTCCGCCGCCGGCGCGGCGCTGGGCACGCTGATGGCCTTAGGGCTGGGCGCGGCCGTTTCCGTGGCCATCACCTTGGGTTTGACCGGAGCGGGCTTGGGCGTCGGCGTGGGCTTGACCTGCGGCGTCGGTTTTTTCTCGGGCTTGGCCTGCTGCTTGGGCGCAGCCGGCGCGGCGGCCTGGCTGGGCGCGGCCAGGCTGATCATTTCCATGCTGGCGATGCGCGGCAGCGTGATCGGCTGCTGCATGGCCACCATGCCGCCCATCAGCGCGAAGGCCAGGGCGTGCAGGCCCACCGTGCTGGAGAGCGCCGAGTAACGGAGGATTCGCTGGTTCATGCGGTGATGATAATACAAACTATTCTCATTATCCAAGCGGAAAGCAAGGCTGGCTTGATGTCGATCACATCAAAAAATGCATGAGGGGGAAGAGGCTCCGCAAGCGGCCAGGGCGGCGGCGCGCCCGCGCGGCCCGGCGCTTGCAATCTGTGCTTTCGCCTGCATATCTTGCTGTATTGGCCACGGCGGCGTGCCGGTGGCGACCTCATTCTGGAATACAAAACATGCAACAGTTCGACGGAACCACCATCGTCTCCATCCGCCGCGGCAAGCGCGTGGCGCTGGGCGGGGATGGCCAGGTGACCCTGGGCAATATCGTGATCAAGGCTTCGGCGCGCAAGGTGCGCAAGCTGCACGGCGGCAAGGTGCTGGCGGGCTTTGCCGGCGGCACCGCCGACGCCTTCACCCTGATCGAGCGTTTTGAGGCCAAGCTGCAGAAGCATCAGGGCAATCTGCTGGTGTCTGCGGTGGAACTGGCCAAGGACTGGCGCACCGATCGCATGCTGCGCCGGCTCGAAGCGATGCTGATCGTCGCCGACAAGGACAGCACCCTGATCATCACCGGCAACGGCGACGTGTTGGAACCGGAGCAGGGCATCGCCGCCATCGGCTCCGGCGGCGCCTACGCCCAGGCCGCTGCGCGCGCGCTGTTCGACAACACCGATCTGGCGCCGGAAGTGGTGGTGAAGAAATCGCTGGAGATCGCCGGCGACATCTGCATCTACACCAATCACAACCATGTGATCGAACTGCTGGACGACGCCGAAGAGCCGGCGGCCAACTGAGCCGCCCCGTCCGTCCGATTCAAGAATCAAATCGCCGGAAGCGCCGCTTCCGGCTGGAGAATGTCATGACGCAAATGACCCCGCAGGAAATCGTCCACGAGCTGGACCAGCACATCATCGGCCAGAACGCGGCCAAGCGCGCGGTGGCGGTGGCGCTGCGCAATCGCTGGCGCCGCCAGCAGGTGGCCGAGCCGCTGCGCAGCGAGATCACTCCCAAGAACATCCTGATGATAGGCCCCACCGGCGTGGGCAAGACCGAGATCGCCCGCCGCCTGGCCAAGCTGTCCGGCGCGCCCTTCATCAAGATAGAAGCCACCAAGTTCACCGAGGTGGGCTATGTCGGCCGCGATGTCGACACCATCATCCGCGACCTGGTGGAAGTGGCGATCAAGGACACCCGCGACGCCGCCATCAAGCGTAACCGCCCGCGCGCGGAAGACGCGGCGGAAGACCGCATCCTGGACGTGCTGCTGCCGCGTCCGCGTCAGCAGGCCGGCTTCTTCGGCGGCGAGCCGGAGGCGGAAGCCAAGCCGGAAGACGGCGCCACCCGCCAGAAATTCCGCAAGATGCTGCGCGAAGGCGCGCTGGACGATAAAGAGATCGAAATCGAAGTGGCCGCGCCGATGGCGCAGATGAATGTGATGGCGCCGCCGGGGATGGAAGACTTCGCCAGCCAGCTGCAAGGCATGTTCCAGGGCATGGGTTCCGGCAAGAAGCAGACGGCCAAGATAAAGGTGACCGAGGCGCGCAAGCTGCTGATAGACGAGGAAGCCGCCAAACTGGTCAATGACGAGGAACTGCGCGCCGAAGCGCTGAAGAACGTCGAGCAGAACGGCATCGTGTTCCTGGACGAGATCGACAAGGTCACCAGCCGCAGCGAAGGCCAGGGCGGCGCCGACGTGTCGCGCGCCGGCGTGCAGCGCGACCTGCTGCCGTTGGTGGAAGGCACCACCGTGTCCACCAAGTACGGCATGGTCAAGACCGACCACATCCTGTTCATCGCCTCCGGCGCCTTCCAGTTGTCCAAGCCGTCGGACCTGATCCCGGAGCTGCAAGGCCGCCTGCCCATCCGCGTCGAACTGTCTTCGCTGACCGTGGACGACTTCAAGGCCATCCTCACCAGCACCAACGCCTGCCTGACCCGCCAGTACCAGGCGCTGATGGCGACCGAGGGCGTGGAACTGGAGTTCGTCGACAGCGGCATCCAGCGTCTGGCCGAGATCGCTTGGCAGGTCAACGAGAAAACCGAGAACATCGGCGCGCGTCGTCTCTATACCGTGATGGAGAAGCTGCTGGAAGAAGTGGCTTTCGACGCCAAGGCCGGCCGCTGCGAGATCGATGCCGCCTATGTGGACAGCAAGCTGGAGCAAGTGGCCGAGCGCGAAGATCTGGCGCGTTACGTGCTCTGATCCACTCCTTATATATAGCAACGCAAACGGCGGCCCTGGGCCGCCGTTCTTGCATCCGCCTCAGCGCAGCTCACAGGCCTCCTTGGCGGGAGGCGCGGGAGCCAAATCGCGGAATGCCTCCGGATGCTGCCGCCAATACCAATCCTTCACCGTCTCGTGGTCCAGTTCCAGAAAAGTCTTCAAGCCAGGCAGCAGCAGCATCGGCACCACGGTGGCCAAATGCAGCAGCGCGAAAATCAGGTAAACCCGCTCCAGCGGCAGCACATGCAGCATCGCGCCGGCCAGCGCCGGGCCCAACATCGAGCCTATCTTCACCAGCATCACATTGATGGCGGAAAAGCGCGCGCGGTAATTCTCCGGCACCGCCAGCGTGCGGTGGGTCTGACCAATCAGCTGGTTCAGCGCGAACATCAGCCCCATCACCGCGAAACAGGCCAGGATCAGCCAAGGGTTGTCGCTGACCGCCACCACCAGCATCAAGACGCCACAGACCAGCATGCCTATGGTGCGCGCCTGATAGCGACTGAAGCGGCGCAGCAGCACATGGGTGAACCAGAGCGAGCCTAGCAGCATGCCGGCGCTGATCGCCGCCTCACAGCCGCCCAGCCAGGCGGCGGACAAGCCCAGCGCGTGTAGCTTGACCGGCAGCAAGGTGGTCACCAGCGGCATGAAGGCCACCAGGGTGATGAATACCGCCAAGGTCCAATAGCGTTCCAAAGGAATGCGCCAGCGCGCGTACAGGCCGCTGCGGATATCGTCCAGCCAGGGGCTGCGGACGGCGCCAGTCGCGCGCGGCGGCACGCGCACATATAAGGAAGCCGCGGCCGCCACCACCAGCAAGAAGGCATAGGCCAGTAGGGTCAGGGTGGGCGAGGTCGCCGCCATTAGGCCACCGCCCAAGACCGGGCCGATCAGATTGCCCGCCGACTGCGAGCTTTTCTGCAAGGACAGCGCATCGCCCAGCCTGGCCGCCGGCACCATCTCGGCGGCGATGCTGAGCATGGACGGCAGCACGATGGACCAGGCCAGCATCGCCAGCGACTCCACCGCGATCACCGAGCCGATGTGATACCAGCCCATTGCCGCCATCAGCGCCAACAACAGGGCGCTTAACATCGCCAGCAGCATGCCGCCGCCAATCAGCCGGTTCTTGGGCAGGCGGTCGCCCAGCGGCGCGGTCAGCGGGAGCGACAGCAACATCACCAGCGCGGTGACCGATCCGAACCAGGCCATGTCGCGCGCGCCGCCGGACTGCACCACCCACCAGCTGATGGCGACGTAACCGGCGCCCATCGCCAGCCCGCTCAACACATCGCTCAGCATCAAGGCGTAAAACGGCGTGGGCAAGCCTTCCAATCGTTGACGCAAGGTTTGCTGCATGGCGGTCTCCTGGGCGGTGGTATGCTCTCAGCTTAACAATTAATGCCTAAGTCATAAAGTCTGCCCCGAATAATTTGCCGAAAAGCGGTTTTTTCAGAAAAACACCAGAAAACCCAGCCATTTTTTCAGCTTATCTGCGGACGACAATGAGCTGGGAGGCCCGGTTTTCCTGGCTCTGCAAAAGTTCTTGTAAAATTGGGATCAGGTGATTTTTATTGAAATCATGGGTTTACGGATTAATATCTGAAAAACTCCATCTTTTTTCAAAATAGGTGTTGACGGAGCAAGGGCTGTAACGTATATTTCACCTCCTCAGCAGACAACGCAGCGACGGAAACGAAACGCAGCGGCTGCACTGATCTTTAACAGAACGAATAACCGATAGGTGTAAGTGCTCGGTCGAT
>NZ_JAYSGF010000026.1:0-68915 GCF_041912965.1 Chromobacterium sp.
ACCCACGACAACAGGAATCACAATCCTGGACTCTACCAACTGAGCTACATCCACCACTGAAACAACGACTGCATTGTACTACAAAAATCTTGGCGCGCCCGACAGGACTCGAACCTGTAACCCCCGGCTTAGAAGGCCGGTGCTCTATCCGGTTGAGCTACGGGCGCTCGGTCGGGCTCCGTCTTACTGCTGGTCGGGGCGGCGGGATTCGAACTCGCGACCCCCTGATCCCAAATCAGGTGCGCTACCAGGCTGCGCTACGCCCCGACGACAGAGAACGCAACTATACGGATGGCGATTTAGGCTGTCAACACCCGTTTGCAATTAAATTACGGTCGTTGAGAGGCGCAATATCGGGAAAGTGAAAGGCGGGGTGGCGGTTTTCTTTATTTATCTTGATGTTAAGTAAGTTTTGTTGCGCAGCGCCATTTCGGAAGCGGCGGAAAAATGCGAGAATATGCGCCTTCTTTTTCAGCTTCTTTTATGGAATCGGCCCATGGCAGCACAACGGATTGACGGTAAAGCGGTAGCGGAAAAACTGATCGCCAAGGTGGGCGAGGGCGTGCAGGCGCGCGTGGCAGCGGGCAAGCGCGCCCCGGCGCTGGCGGTGATCCTGGTGGGCGAGGACCCGGCGTCCGCGGTCTACGTGGGCAGCAAGAAGCGCTCCTGCGAGAAAGCCGGCATCCGTTCGCTGGCCTATGACCTGCCGGCCAACACCAGCCAACAGGAGCTGCTGGACATCATCGACCGCTTGAACGCGGACGCGGAGGTGGACGGCATCCTGGTGCAATTGCCGCTGCCCAAGCAGATCGATCCGCAAGCGGTGATCGAGCGCATCGACCCGAAAAAGGATGTCGACGGCTTCCATCCCTATAATATGGGCCGGCTGGCGATCAAGATGCCGCTGCTGCGGCCGTGCACGCCGCGCGGCGTGATGACGCTGCTGGAAGAATACGGCATCGATCCCAAGGGCAAGAAGGCGGTGATCGTCGGCGCGTCCAATATCGTCGGCCGTCCGCAAGCGCTGGAAATGCTGCTGGCGCGCGCCACGGTGACGGTGTGCCACAGCGCCACCGCCGATCTGGCCGCCGAAGTGGCCGCCGCCGATATCGTGGTGGCGGCGGTGGGCATCCCCAACTTCGTCAAGGGCGAGTGGATCAAGCCGGGCGCGGTGGTGATCGACGTGGGCATCAACCGTCTGGACAGCGGCAAGCTGTGCGGCGACGTGGAATTCGCCACGGCGGCCGAGCGCGCCGGTTTCATCACCCCGGTGCCGGGCGGCGTCGGCCCGATGACGGTGGCCACCCTGCTGCAGAACACCTTGGATTCCGCCAATATGCACGCTTGAACGGCTTGCCCGTTCGGCCGAAAGCGCCATCGCCGCCACCGCGGCGGTGGCGTTTTTGTTTCTCGGCGCCATTTTGGTGGCAGGCGCTTGCAAACAAAGCGAGACGCTGGCGGCCCGGCTATCGTAAAATCGACGGTTTTAGTTTGCAGTAACGACAGAATTCAATCATGAGTCAAGACAAGCAATCGGCCACGCTGTTGATCAGCGCGCCGGACAAAAAGGGCCTGGTGGCGGCGATCGCCAACTTCCTGATGACCTACAACGCCAACATCATGCACGCGGACCAGCATCAGGACACCAGTGAAAACCTGTTCCTGATGCGGGTGCAGTGGGATGTGGACGGCTTCACCCTGCCGATGGAGAACTTCGCCGCCGCCTTCCAGCCGATTGCCGACGAGCACGCGATGAACTGGAAGGTGTCGCTGTCCACCCGCAAGCCGCGGATGGCCATCTTCGTGTCGCAGTACGAGCATTGCCTGGTGGACCTGATGCACCGCTGGCGCATCGGCGAGCTGGACTGCGAGATCCCGCTGGTGATTTCCAATCACGAAACCTGCCGCCGGCTGGTGGAGTTCAACGGCATTCCCTTCCATGTGATCAAGGTCACCAAGGACAATAAGGAAGAGGCCGAGGCCGAGCAGTTCCGCCTGCTGGAAGAGGCCGGCGTCGATTTCATCGTGCTGGCGCGCTATATGCAGATCCTGTCCCAGGGCTTCGTCGAGCGCTATCCGGACCGGGTGATCAACATCCATCACAGCTTCCTGCCCGCCTTCGACGGCGCCAAGCCCTACCATCGCGCGTTTGCGCGCGGGGTGAAGCTGATCGGCGCCACCAGCCACTATGTGACCGAGGATCTGGACGAAGGCCCGATCATCGAGCAGGAAGTCACCCGCATTTCTCACCGCGACGAGGTGGACGACCTGATCCAGAAAGGACGCGACCTGGAAAAAGTGGTGCTGTCGCGCGCAGTGCGTTGGCATATGGACAACCGCGTGCTGTCCTATAACAACAAGACGGTAGTCTTTGACTGAGAGCGGACATGCGCCTGCTGATTGACGATGTGGTGGACTTGCTGCGCTTCCGGGTCAAGCCCCTGGACGCCTATCAGTATCCACGCTGGCAGACCCTGGTGTTTCTGATCTTGCTGGGCCTGGTGGCGAGCGCCGATACCGCCGAGCTGGGCGACAACCTGACCGGCCGCATGCTGTTCATGGTGCTGTTCACTCTGGCGGAAACCCTGTGTTTCGCCGCTTTCATCGGCCTGTGGCTGCGTTTCGCCAAGTGGGAGGGGCGCGAGTCCCTGTTTGGCCTAGTGGCGGTGGCCAGCGGCCTGCAGTTCATCGAGCCGCTGACCAGCTGGCTGCCGGACGATGTGGCGCTGGCGGTCAACGCGGTATTGTCCATCTTCGGCATCCTGGTCTTGGTGAATGCGCTGGCCGTGGTGTCGGGCATCCACCGGCTGCGGGTGGCGCTGGGGGTCTTGCTGTTCGCGCCGGTGGCCATGGTGTTGCTGGCTGGCGCCTTGTCGCTGGGCTCGGCCGCGGGCTGGGTGGATCTGCCCGCAGGCGTGGCGGACAGCGCGCGCGGGGCGGAGAGTTCGGCGCCGATTACCGGCATCTGAGCCGTAGCCTGAGCCGGAAAATGAAACAGGACATGCCAAGGCATGTCCTGTTTTGCATCGCGTAGGTGGCGTCAGTCCACTTTGGCGATATAGCGCGCCAGGCCCAGCAGCGCGCGCAGCGCGTCGCCCTTGGCGGTGACTTCGCCGCGCAAGCGCGCGTAGCGGCGCAGGATGGCGCGGCCCTCGATGAACAGATCCATGTCGGTGTCCGGCGAGGACACCAAGGCGATGCGTTCGATTTCTCCCTGCGGGCGCGGTTGGCCCTGAGCGATGCACAGATAGACCTTGTGCGCGTTGAACGGGGTGATGTGATCGAACAGATACAGCATGGAGTTGATGCGCAAGCCGGTTTCTTCCCGCACTTCACGGATCAGCGCCTGGGAGCGCAATTCGCCGCGGGCGGCCTTGCCGCCAGGAAGATTGTACCGGCCGCCTCGGGCCGCCGTGACCAGCACGCCATCGGGCAGTTCGATGATGGCGGTTGCGCGCCTGGCCAGGTCGGCCGGCAGACGCTCGTTTCTTTTTTCTTCCAAAACACTCATTCTTCAAAAAAATTAGTTAGGGCCACCGCTATGGAGTGGCCCTGGATCTTATTTTTTCATTCTAAAGCACTAGACCGATCAGTCCAACACGCTGTGGTCAAGTTTTGCCCAGATATCTGTTTTGAATGGTGTTTGCGCGCGACTCATGAATAACGGCATGTGGCGTCACAGCAGCTTGACGAGCAGGCCGCCGACGCCGACCAGCAGGCAGTAGTAGCCAAACGGGCGCAAGGATTCGATTTCGCTTTTCTTGAAGTAGCGCATCAGGAACCAGGTGCTGGCGTAGGCGCAGGCGCCGGACAACAGGCCGCAGGCCAGCAGCAGGCCGGTCGGCGCCTGGCTGTGCGCCAGCTTGGGCACTTCCAGCACGCCGGCCGCGGCGATGATGGGAGTGGCCAGCAGGAAGGAGAAGCGCGCGGAAGAGGCGTAGTCCAGGCCATGGGCGAGGCCGGCCACCAGGGTGGCGCCGGAGCGGGAGAAGCCGGGCAGCAAGGCCAGCGCCTGGCCGGCGCCTATCTTGATCGCGCCGGACAGGCTGAGCCGCTCCAGATCCAGGTGGGCTTGTTTCTTTTTCAGGCGGTCGCCCCACAGCAGGAGCAGGCCGTTCAGGCTGAGGAAGATCAGCACCGCGGTGGCGCTGGTGAACAGCGCGCGCAATTGCTTCTCCAGCAGCAGGCCGAGCAGGCCGGCCGGAATGGTGCCGGCGATCAACAGCCACAATAGCCGGGCGTCCGGGTTGGACGCCTTGCCGCCGGCCTTGAGGAAGCCGCCTATCAGTTGCAGCCAGTCGCGGCGGAAGTACAGCAGCAGCGCGGCGGCGGTGCCCAGGTGCAGCACCACCATGAAGGGCAGGAAGTCCGGGCTCGTGCGGTTGATGGACCAGTGCAGCCAGTCCGGAATCAGCACGCCGTGGCCCAGGCTGCTGACGGGGAAAAGTTCGCTGATGCCTTGGATGATGGCGAACAGCAGGGCTTCGATGGCATTCATGGTGGGTCCTGTGGCGGTGGGAGGCGGCGTGAGCCGGCCTGCTTATCAACGTCGCCGCCGCCATCCGGTTGACCAGGCGCGCCCGGCGGCGGCTCAATGCCTTTGTTGCCGCTCCAGTGCTTCTTCTTCCTGCTCCAACTGCTGGCGGATGGCGGCGAAGAAGCGGTAAATGCCGTGCACGGCGTCGGACAGCGCCGCCAGGCATTGCTCGCGCTGTTCCGGCGTCAAGGCCGGCACTTGCACTTCCGGGTCGGGATTGCGCTCAAAGGCCAGGGTCAGGATGGGTTCCAGCAGCGGCGCCTGTTCCGGATCGTCGAACAGCAGACCCCAGTCCTCGTTCAGCAACTGCATGCCCTCGGCGAAGCCCTCGGCCCAATCGTTGCCGCGGATCTCGCCGGCGGCATCCGCGTCCAGCCACGGTTGAAAGCCGCTGTCCTCGCGCAGCGTGGCGGCGATGTCCAGCCAGTGGCCGCCCAGTAGCCTGACGAATTGCTCCAGCGCTTTGTCGCTGGTGAAGGCCGTATCGTCGTCGAAGGCGTCGCCGATGATGGCGGGCAGGCATTCGGTCGGCTTGATCTGCTCGGGGCCGCAGAGCAGGGCGGCGAAAAAGCCGTCCAGGCGCTCCAGGTTCATGCCTTGCTGCGGCAGGAAACGATTCAGCGTGGCGGCCAGGCGTTGGTAGTCGGCGTCGGAAAGCGGAGTATGGCTCATGGCGGGCGGAGGCTAGGGTAAAAGCCCATTATCCGCGATCTGGCCGCCGCGCGCATGGGCGTCCGCATAATCGCGGTGCGGAGGGCTTGACGGCTCTGTTACAATTGTCCTTTTTTGACCCAACCTCATAATAGGTTTCCATCATGTTGACCGTGTATAACACCCTGACCCGCCAGAAAGAAGAGTTCAAACCCATAGAGCCCGGCAAGGTGTGTATGTACGTGTGCGGCATGACGGTGTACGACCTCTGTCATATCGGCCATGCGCGCATGCTGACGGCCTTCGACGTGATCTACCGCTGGCTGGACGCGTCCGGTTACGACGTCACCTATGTGCGCAACATCACCGATATCGAGGACAAGATCATCAAGCGCGCCGCCGAGCGCGGCATCCTGCCGCAGCAGCTGGTGGAAGAGACCATCGCCGACATGCACCAGGACGCCGCCGCGCTGGGCCTGCTGCCGCCCACTTTCGAGCCGCGCGCCACTCAGCACGTGCCGGGCATGGTGGCCTTGATCGAGAAGCTGATCGCCAACGGTAAGGCCTATGCCGCCGACAACGGCGATGTGTATTACGCGGTGCGCGAATTCGAAGGCTACGGCAAATTGTCCGGCCGCACCCTGGACAAGCTGCGCGCCGGCGAGCGGGTGGAAGTGGACCCGCACAAGCGTGATCCGCTGGACTTCGTGCTGTGGAAGGCGGCCAAGCCGGGCGAGCCGTCCTGGGACAGCCCGTGGGGACAGGGGCGTCCGGGCTGGCATATCGAATGCTCGGTGATGAGCTGTCATCACCTGGGCGAGCATTTCGACATCCACGGCGGCGGCGAGGATCTGCAGTTCCCGCACCATGAGAACGAAATCGCCCAGTCCGAGGGCGCTCACGGCCACCAGTACGTCAATTACTGGCTGCACAATGGCTTCATCAATGTCGACGGCGAGAAAATGTCCAAATCGCTGGGCAATTTCTTCACCATCCGCGACGTGCTGGGCCATTTCGACGGCGAGGTGATCCGTTTCTTCATCGTGCGCAGCCATTACCGCAGCCCGGTGAACTACACCGACAGCATCCTCGCCGACGCCAAGCACGGCCTGACCCGGCTCTACACCGCCTTGCGCGGCCTGGAGCTGCCGGCCTCCGCCGGCATAGACTGGAAAGACCCGTTCGCCGCGCGTTTCCAGGCGGCGATGAACGACGATTTCAACTCCTCGGAAGCGGTGGCGGTGCTGTATGAACTGGCCGGTGAAGTCAACAAGAGCCGCGACCCGCTGCAGGCGCGCCTGCTGAAGGATCTGGGCGGCGTGCTGGGCCTGCTGCAGCGCGACCCGGAGGACTTCCTCAAGGGCGGCGTCAGCGCCGGCGAATTGTCGGCCGAGGAGGTCGAAGCGCTGATCCAGGCGCGCAAGGACGCGCGCGCCGCCAAGAACTGGGCAGAGTCCGACCGCATCCGCGACGAGTTGACCGCCAAGGGCATCGTGCTGGAAGACGGCGCCCAGGGCACCATCTGGCGCCGCGCCTGATCCGTGGCCGCCGCCATTGACAGTGGATTTGGCACTTGTCAAGCGGCGGCAAAGCGCGGATAATCGATAGTTTCGCAAGCAGTACAGGCAAATCCCCTGTACCCGATTTGAAAGGAAGACACATGAAAACCGATATTCACCCGACTTACAAAGACCTGACCGTTACCTGCTCCTGCGGTAGCCAGTTCGTGACCAAGTCCACCATGTCCAAGGACGCGTTCGGCATTGAAGTTTGCTCCAACTGCCACCCGTTCTACACCGGCAAGCAAAAGATCGTCGATACCGCCGGTCGCGTTGACAAGTTCAACCAGAAGTTCGGCGGCTTCTTCAAGCGCTAAGCGCCGAGGATACGTTGGATACCCAGAAAAAGGCAGCTCAGGCTGCCTTTTTTCTATGAGTCTGTTTACGATCTGCTGCGCGCCGGCGGCGGCAGGGCCTGGCAGCTCCCGGCCGGCGGCGCGCGTACCTATTCTGCAAGGTTGAGGCCATGGCGATCCACATCGTTTACCTGTCCCACGGCGGCAAGAAATACTACGACCAGACCCGCTTTTCCGTGTTGAGCCTGTTGCACCTGTTGCTGAAGCAACAGCGGCAGGACGTGAAGATCATGGTGTACACCGACGCGCCGGACAGCGTGCCCGCGCATCCGCTGGTCCGCACCGAAACCCTGAGCCGGGCGCAGTTGCAGGCTTATCGCGGCCAGTTCGACTATGTGCACCGCATCAAGCTGGAAGTGATGCTGAAAGCGGCGCGCGAACTGGGCACCGCGGTGCTGTACGTGGACTGCGACACCCGCTGGCTGCGCGTGCCGGACGACTTGTTCGCCCGGCTGGAAGCAGGCAACGCCAGCTGCATGCACGTCAACGAGGGCGTGTTCGGCCCCGGCTTCTTCCCGGACTATCTGGCCGCGGTGGACAAGCACGGCGCCGAGCTGCGCAAGATGGGGGTGGCCGATACCCAGGGCCTGGCGATGTGGAACGCCGGCGTGGTCGGCGCCTCCGCCGGCATGGTGGCTTTCTTCGAAACCGCCTTGCGCGTCAACGATTTCCTGCTGCCGCGCGTGGAAGCGCGCAACTGGACCGAGCAACTGGCGTGGTCGCTGGTGGCCTGCGACGGCCGCCAGCCGCTGGCGCTGGGGGATGCGCTGCACCACTACTGGAACTACAGTTACGAGGCGCCGCTCTACCTGGCTGAGGTGTTCGCCGGCATGGCGCCGGACTGGGATGTGGCGCGCCAGGCCGAGTACTGCGGCGAATTCGCCTGGGACGAGGCGCGGCTGAAGACGATACAGGCCGATCCCGAGCACAAGCGCCAGCGCCGCCGCAACAAGCTGCGCAATTCCATCGCCAAGCGCAAGGTGGATTGGCGCATCCTGCTGGCCCGCCTGTGCGGCACGCTGCCGTCCGCCGACTGAGGGGAAGCTCGAACGCCAACGGCGCCCGGCCGCGATCGGGCCGTGTTCCAGGCCGGTTCGAGCTCTCCTGAAACCGTTTGAACGAGACTCATGCTTACTTATTCGGAACAATCGCAAACCCTGGCCAAGCCGACGGAAAAGCCGTGGATCTTGCTGCTGCTGTGCTTCGTATGGTTGTGGCCGGGCATCATGGGCCACGACCCGTGGAAGCCGGACGAGCCCTTCGTGCTGTCCGCGGTGCAAGGCATGCTGGACACCGGCAACTGGCTGCTGCCCACGGTGCAGGGCGCGCCTTACCTGGATAATCCGCCGCTGTATTACTGGGTGGCGGCCTTCATGGTCAAGCTGTTTTCCCCCTGGCTGCTGGCGGCGCACGACGCCGCGCGGCTGGCCACGCCGCTATTCATGTCGCTGGCCCTGCTGCTGGCCGGCATGGCCGGCCGCGACCTGATCGGCCGCCGCCACGGCCGCAGCGTGGTGATGGTGCTGATAGGCTGCGTCGGCCTGGTGGAAACCGGCCACCAACTGACTTCGGTGGTGGCCAGCTTCGCCGGCTTCGCCGCCGCCTTTTACGCCTTGTCGCTGACGCTGCGCTCGCCCGGCCTGGCCGGCGCCTTGCTCGGCACCGCCAGCGCGGTGATCTTCCTCAGCGCCAGTCTGATGGAATTGATGCTGGTGTGGATGGTGGTGCTGTTGCTGCCGGCCTTTTCCGCCTGGCGCTGCAAGCAATACGCGATTACCGTGCTGCTGGCGCTGCTGATCGCCGCGCCCACCTCCCTGGTGTGGCCGCTGGCCTTGGCCAAGAGCCATCCGGACGCGTTCAGCCTGTGGTGGAACGACTACTCGCTGGGCCAGCTCAACGGCTTTGGCCGGGTGCAGCTATTCCACGACTTCGGCTATTACAGCATCAACGCCTTGTGGTTCGCGTTTCCGGCCTGGCCGCTGGCCGGCTGGACGCTGTACCGCAACTGGGGGCGCTTGGACCAGGCGCGGCTGCAACTGCCGCTGATGTTCTTCGCCGTGGTGCTGATCCTGCTGACCCTGTCCAGCCGGCCCAATATGACTTACGCGATGCCGCTGCTGCTGCCGCTGTCCCTGCTGGCGGCGGTGGAGCTGGACAATCTCAAGCGCGGTGCGGCGGCCTTCCTGAATTGGTTCGGCCTGATGACCTTCGGCTTCTTCGCGCTGCTGGTCTGGGCCGGCTGGGCGGCGATGAACTTCGGCTGGCCGCAGGGCCTGGCCGGGCGCGCCCAGTACTTCAGCCCTTATTATCAGGTGCAGGTGTCCAGCCTGGCCGCGGTGTGCGCGGTGATCGCCACCCTGGTGTGGCTGTGGGCGCTGACGCGCAAGCATTTGCGCGGCCGCCAGGCCATCAGCAACTGGGCGGCGGGCCTGACCCTGCTGTGGGGCCTGGGCATGACCTTGTGGCTGCCGTGGTTCGACGCCGCCAAGAGCTATCGGCCGGTGGTGGAACGGATGATGAAGGCGCTGCCGGCCAATGCCGCCTGCGTGGCGACGGAAAGCCATAACCAGCTGGCGCTGATCAGCTGGCGCTATTACGCCGGCCTGGACCTGGTGTCCTATCCGGCCGGCAATGCGCCGCCATGCGATTATCAGCTGGTGGTGCGCGCCGAGCGCGAGGGCCTGGCCGAACCGGGCTGGGAAGTGCTGTGGTACGGCTCGCGCCCGCGCGAGGACAATATGAAGTTCGCGCTATTGCGGCGCGTCCATCCGCGCTGAGCGCGGAGGGAATGGAAAAAAACCCCCGAATCGGAACCGATTCGGGGGTTTTTCTTGGGCCGCGCGCCGGTTCAGCTTTGTAGTTCGTCCAGGTTCTCGAACAGTTTCAGCGCTTCCGGATTGGCCAGCGCGGTGAGATTGCTGACCGGTTGGCCGTGGATCACGTTCTTCACCGCCAGCTCGACGATCTTGCCGCTGATGGTCTTGGGGATGTCGACGACGGCGATGATCTTGGCCGGCACGTGGCGCGGGCTGGCGCCGGTCTTGATCTGCGCCTTGATCCGCTGCTGCAGGTCCTCGTCCAGCCGCGCGCCGGCGCGCAGGCGCACGAACAGCACCACGCGCTCGTCGTCCAGCCATTGCTGGCCGACGGCGATGCTTTCCAGCACCTCGTCGAACACCTCTACCTGGCGATAGATCTCCGCGGTGCCGATGCGCACGCCGCCGGGGTTGAGCACCGCGTCGGAACGGCCGTAGATGATCATGCCGTCGTGGGCGGTGAGCTCGGCGTAGTCGCCGTGGCACCAGATATTGTCGAAACGGCCGAAATAAGCCTGGCGGTATTTGCCGCCGTCGGCGTCGTTCCAGAAGCCCACCGGCATCGACGGAAACGGCCGGGTGCACACCAGTTCGCCTTTTTCGCCGCGCACCGGCCGGCCGTATTCGTTGTAGATGTCCACCGCCATGCCCAGGCCGCGGCATTGCAGCTCGCCGCGGTAGACCGGCAGGCTGGCACAGCCCAGCGCGAAGCAGGACACGATGTCGGTGCCGCCGGACACCGAGGCCAGATTGATGTCGGCCTTGATATTGGCGTAAACCCAGTCAAAGCTTTCCGCCACCAGCGGCGAGCCGGTGGAGAACACCGCGCGCAGCGAGTCCAGCTTCCATTCCCGCATCGGCACGATGCCGCTCTTGCGCAGGCCGTCTATGTATTTGGCCGAGGTGCCGAAGTGAGTGAAGCGCTGCTGTTCGGCGTAGTTCCACAGCGTGCGGCCTTCGCCGACGAAGGGCGAGCCGTCGAACAGCATCAGCGCCGCGCCGGACGCCAGGCCGGACACCAGCCAGTTCCACATCATCCAGCCGCAGGTGGTGAAGTAGAACAGGCGGTCGCCGTGGTGCACATCGCCGTGCAGCTGCTGTTCCTTCAAATGCTGCAGCAGAGTGCCGCCGGCGCCGTGGACGATGCACTTGGGCTTGCCGGTGGTGCCGCTGGAATACAGGATGAACAGCGGGTGCCGGAACGGCAGCCGTTCAAAGCTCAGCGCTTGCGCTTGATACGCGGCGGTGAAGTCCGCCAGGGTGATGGCCTTGGGCACGTTTTCCGCGAACACGCCGGTTTCGCCCAGATACGGCACCACGATGATTTGCCGCACCGAGGGCAGCGCCTCCGCCAGCGCCGCCATCTTGGCGCGGATGTCCACCGCCTTGCCGGCGTACCAATAGCCGTCCGGGCAGAACAGCAGCTTGGGCTCGGTCTGGCCGAAGCGCTCCACCGCGCCGTCCGCGCCGAAGTCCGGCGAACAACTGGTCCACACCGCGCCCAGGCTGTTGGCGGCCAGCATCGCGGCGATGGTTTCCGGCATATTGGGCATGAAGCCGGCCACGCGGTCGCCGGACTGGATGCCGGCACCGCGCATCGCCTGCTGCAGCAAGGACACCTGGGCGCGCAGCTCGCGCCAGCTCCAGCGCCGCTGCAGCTTGTCCTCGCCCCAGAACAGCAGCGCGTCGCCGTCGTCGTCGCGGCGCAGCAGGTTTTCGGCATAACTCAGCCGCGCTTCCGGGAAGAAGCGGGCGGCCAGCATATTGTCGCCGTCGCTCAGCGCGGTGGCGCCCTTGTCGCCGATCACGCCGCAGTAATCCCAGACCAAGGACCAGAAGCGCGCCGGATCGGCCACGCTGGCGCGCCACAGCTCGGCGTAGCCGTTCAGCTTGCGGTCGTAGGACAGTTCGGCCAACTTGGTGAAGGCGGTCAGATGAGCGCCGGCCAGGCGGCCGGGGGAGGGGCTCCAGATGGGCGTGTCGGGGGTCATGCTTTCTCCTGATATTTTCTCCGCGCGCCAGCCCATGGACGGGCGGCGGCTTGTTATCGTTCCAGCCCGGCGGCGCGTTTTCCGCCGATGGCGTGCGCCAGCTTGGAGGCCGGCGGCTTGCCCAGCGCGTCGGCGATGAACCAGGCGGTGTCCACCAGCGCGGCCAGGTCGATCCCGGTGTCGTGGCCTTCGCCGTGCAGCAGATAGACCACGTCCTCGGTGGCGACGTTGCCGGAAGCTCCCTGAGCATAAGGGCAGCCGCCCAGGCCGGCAACCGAAGAATCGAATGTCATCATTCCTGCGCGCAAACACGCATGAATATTGCTGATCGCCATGCCATAAGTGTCGTGAAAGTGGCCGGCCAACTGCGCCATTGGCACAGTCTTGCTCACCGCGTCCAGCATCGCCAGCACGCTGGACGGCGTGCCCACGCCTATGGTGTCGCCCAGCGAAATCTCGTAGCAGCCCATGTCCAGCAGCCGCGCCGCCACTTCCGCCACCTTGGCCGGCGCGATGCGGCCCTCGTAGGGACAGCCCACCACGCAGGACACATAGCCGCGCACCGGCACGCCGGCCGCCTGCGCGCGCGCCATCACCGGCGCGAAGCGCTGCAGGCTTTCGGCGATGCTGGCGTTGATATTGCGTTGGCTGAAGCTTTCGCTGGCGGCGCCGAACACGGCGATTTCGCGCGCGCCGGCCGCCAGCGCCGCGTCCAGTCCCTGCTCATTGGGCACCAGCACCGGGTAGGATGCCGGCCCGCTTTGGTCCAGGCCGGCCAGCACCTCGGCGCTGCCGGCCATCTGCGGCACCCACTTGGGCGAGACGAAGGCGCCCGCTTCTATGGTGTTCAGGCCGCTGGCGGCCAGGCGGCGGATCAGCTCCAGCTTGACGGCGGTGCTCACCGGCTGTTTTTCGTTCTGCAGCCCGTCGCGCGGGCCCACTTCCACAATCTTCACTTGCGGCACTTCGGCTCTCCGTTAGCGGCGGCGCGGCTGCACCGGGATGTAGATGTCCATCTGGCGTTGCGGCAACTCCGGCGCGCAGCGGCCGTCGTAGCGCTCGAAAGAGCCCAGCGGCGCTTGCTCCCATTGCTTGGAGGCCGGCAGCCAGTCCTGCATGATGTAGCGCCAGGCCGCCTGGATCGCCTGGCCGAACTCGGCGTCGCTGCCGGCCGGCTGGGTGGTGAACACCGCGTACTTGGCCGGCGGCGTGCTGCGCCGCGCGCAGCCGGGCGGCAGCGGCAAGGGCTGGGCGCACTCCATCCCTATCATATAGCCGAAGCGGCCGCTGTCCGGGTCGAAGTCGTGGATCAGCCCGTATTCGGCGGCGTCGGCGCGGCCCAGCGCCGCCAGCAGCGGCTGGCGCAGCGTGGCCGCGTATTCGCCCCAGAATTCTGGAATCTGGCGCAGATTGTCGCCGTTCTCCATCCGGGTGGCGATGCTGTAGCCGGCCAGATTCAGGCCGGGATGATTGATGATGATGGGGTCCATGGGGTTCACTCCGCTTCGAAGTCGACCAACTCGTCGCCGTCGTTGACCTGCTCGCCGGTGCCGAAATAGAAAGCCTTGACCACGCCGTCCGCCGGCGCGGGGATGGTGTGCTCCATCTTCATCGCCTCCAGGATCAGCAGCGGCTCGCCCTTGTTGAGCTTGACGCCGGTGGCGGCCAGCAGCGCGACGATGCGGCCCGGCATCGGTGCTTTCAGATGGGTTTCGCCGTGCACGTCCTCGGCGGCCACCGCCAGCGGGTCCTGCCACTGCGCTTCCAGCCGGCGGCCGGCGGCGAACAGCACCCGCTGCGGGCCGCTGCGGGCGACGACGGCTTCCAGTTGTTGATCGCCCAGCCGCGCGCGCAGCGTCGCGCCGTCCAGGTGGCCGCTGGCGGAGAACTGCCTGCCGGCGGCGGTGATTTCGCAGCCGTCACCCAGATGGCGCAGCGTCACCGGATAGTCTTGGCCGGCGATGTGGAACACGAGGCCGCGGCTGAGCGCGCCGTTGAGCCGCCAGCCGGTGGTCACCGGGAAGCCGCCGGGCGCGGCCAGCGCCTCGGCCAGCGCCAGCAGCGCCAATTGCTCCGCGTCCGGCGCGGCGGGCGGCGGCAGCAGCGCGTCGTGATGGCGGGCGATCAGGCCGGTGTCCACCTGACCGCCGGCGAAGCTGGCGTGCTGGACGATGCGGCGCAGGAAGGGGATGTTGGTGGTGACGCCGGCCACCTGGTAATCGGCCAGCGCCGCGTCCAGTCTTTGCAGCGCCTGGCGGCGGTCCTCGCCCCAGACAATCAGCTTGGCGATCATCGGGTCGTAGAAGGGCGAGATGCTGTCGCCGGCGACGACGCCGGTATCGATGCGCACGACGGCGGATTCCGCCGGCGCGCGCAGGTGGTAGAGGGTGCCGGTGGCGGGCAGGAAGCCCTTGTCCGGGTCTTCGGCGTAGATGCGCGCCTCGATGGCGTGGCCGTTGATGTGCAGCTGCTCTTGGCTCAAGGGCAGCGGCTGGCCGCTGGCGACGGCCAACTGCCAGGCCACCAGGTCCTGGCCGGTGATCATCTCGGTGACCGGGTGCTCCACTTGCAGCCGGGTGTTCATTTCCATGAAGAAGAAGCGGCCGGGGCTGCCGTCGGCCAGCACTTCCATGATGAATTCCACGGTGCCGGCGCCGACATAGCCCACCGCGCGCGCGGCGGCGCAGGCGGCCGCGCCCATCGCTTCGCGGGTGGCCGGCGGCAAGTCCGGCGCCGGCGCTTCCTCCAGCACTTTCTGGTGGCGGCGCTGCACCGAGCAATCGCGCTCGAACAGATACACGCATTGGCCGTGGCGGTCGGCGAACACCTGGATTTCCACATGGCGCGAGCGCGGCAGGTATTTCTCCACCAGCACCTTGTCGTCGCCGAAGCTGGCGCGCGCCTCGCGCTGGCAGGAGGCCAACGCCGCTTCGAATTCCGCGGAAGCTTCCACGATGCGCATGCCCTTGCCGCCGCCGCCGGCGCTGGCCTTGATCAGCACCGGGTAGCCGATGGCGTCGGCCTGGCCGCGCAGGAAGTCCGGCTCCTGGCGCTCGCCGTGATAGCCGGGCACCAGCGGCACCCGGGCTTGCTCCATCAGCGCCTTGGCCGCGGATTTGCTGCCCATCGCGGCGATGGCGGAGGCGGGCGGGCCGATGAAGGCGATGCCGGCGGCCTCGCAGGTGGCGGCGAAGTCCTCGTTTTCGGACAAAAAGCCGTAGCCGGGATGGATGGCTTGCGCGCCGCTGCGGCGGGCGATGTCCAGGATCAAGTCCCCGCGCAGATAGGATTCCGCCGCCGGAGCCGGGCCCAGCCGGTAGGCCTCGTCGGCCAGCTTGACGAAGCGGGCGTCGGCGTCGGCGTCGGAATGGACGGCGACGGTGGAGACGCCGAGCGCGCGCGCGGTCTTGATCACGCGGCAGGCGATTTCACCGCGGTTGGCGATGAGTATTTTATTGAACATGGTGCTCTTTCATGGTCGGCCCCTCTCCCCCAGCCCCTCTCCCGCGAGGGGAGAGGGGAGTGATCAAGCGTTGTTGCCGTTTCAATAGCCGAATCTCGTTCGGTCAAAGTCACTTGTCGACGTCGCCACCCAAAGCCCCTCTCCCGTGAGGGGGGAGATCAAGCGTTGTTGCCGTTTCAACAGTCGAATCTTGTTTGATCAAAGTCACTTGTCGACGTCGCCACCCAAAGCCTCTCTCCCGCGAAGTGGAGAGAGGGGTGATCAAGCGTTGTTGCCGTTTCAACAGTCGAATCTTGTTTGGCCAAAGTCACTTGTCGACGTCGCCACCCAAAGCCTCTCTCCCGCGAAGTGGGGAGAGGAGTGATCAAGCGTTGTTGCCGTTTCAACCGCCGAATCTTGTTTAGTCAAAGTTACTTGTCGACGTCGCCACTCAAAGCCCCTCTCCCCTTGTGGGAGAGGGGTTGGGGAGAGGGGGCGTCCAGGCCTGCTTCCAGCCAGTTCGGCGCGCGTTTTTCGAAGAAAGCGGCCAGGCCCTCGCGCGCCTCGGCGCCGGCGCGCACGCTGGCGATCTGGCCGGCGGTGTCCTCCAGCAATTGATCGTCCCAGGGCGAGCCCTCGCGCAGCATGGCCAGCAAGTCCTTGGCCGAGGACAGCGCCTGCGGCGCGCCCTGGGCCATCGCCTCGGCGATGTCGGCCACGCGCGCGTCCAGCGCCTCGGCCGGCACCAGCTCGTGCACCAGGCCGATGCGCAGCGCGGTGGCGGCGTCGATGCGCTCGGCGGACAGGAAATAACGCCGCGCCTGACGCCAGCCTATCGCGTCGGCCACATAAGGACCGATGGTGGCCGGCACCAGGCCCAGCCTCACCTCGGTCAGGCCGAACTTGGCGGCCTCGGTGGCGATGGCCACATCGCAGACCGCCGCCAGGCCGGTGCCGCCGGCCAGCGCCGCGCCGTGGATGCGGGCGATCACCGGCTTCTTGCTGCGGTAGATGCTCTTGAGCATGGCCGCCAGCCGCTGCGCGTCGGCCAGGTTCTGCTCCTCGCCGTAGCCGGCGGCGCGGCGCATCCAGTCCAGGTCCGCGCCGGCGGAAAAGCTCTTGCCGCGGCCGGCCAGCACGATGGCGCGGCAGTCCGCCTGCAATTGCAGATGGGTGAAGGCGGCGGTCAGCTCGGCGATCAGCGTTTCGTTCATCGCATTGTGAACGTCCGGCCGGTTCATCCAGATCGTCGCGGTCTTGCCGCTGTGTTCGATTTCAAGCGTGGAGTAACTCATCTGCGTCACCTTTGGCCGTCACATCCGGAACACGCCGAAGCGCGTGTTTTCAATCGGCGCGGACAGCGCCGCTTCCAGCGCCAGGCTCAGCACCTCGCGGGTTTGCGCCGGGTCTATCACCCCATCGTCCCACAAGCGCGCGCTGGCGTAATAGGGGTGGCCCTGACGTTCGTACTGCTCGCGCACCGGCGCTTTCAGCGCTTCTTCCTGCTCGGCCCCGAAGGCGTCGCCCAGTTGTTCCTTCTTCACCTGGGCCAGCACGCCGGCCGCCTGCTCGCCGCCCATCACCGAGATGCGGCTATTCGGCCACATCCACAGGAAGCGCGGCGAATAAGCGCGGCCGCACATGCCGTAGTTGCCAGCGCCGAAGCTGCCGCCTATCAGCACAGTGAACTTGGGCACGCGGGCGCAGGCCACGGCGGTGACCAGCTTGGCGCCGTCCTTGGCGATGCCGCCGTTCTCGTACTTCTTGCCCACCATGAAGCCGGTGATGTTTTGCAGGAACAGCAGCGGAATGCCGCGCTGGCAGCACAGCTCGACGAAGTGCGCGCCCTTGAGCGCGGACTCGGAGAACAGGATGCCGTTGTTGGCGATGACGCCGACGCGGTAGCCGTTCAGCCGGGCGAAGCCGGTGACCAGGGTGGCGCCGTAGTTCTGTTTGAACTCGTCGAACTCGGAATCATCCACCAGCCGGGCGATGATCTCGCGCACGTCGAAGGGTTTTTTCGGGTCCGCCGGGATTACGCCGTAGATTTCCTCGGCCGCGTAGCGCGGCGGGCGCGGCTCGGCGCGGTCCAGCTCGCCCTGCTTGCGCCAGTTGAGGCCGGACACGATGCGGCGGGCGATGGACAGCGCGTGGGCGTCGTTCTGCGCCAGGTGGTCGGCCACGCCGGACACGCGGGCGTGCACATCGCCGCCGCCCAGTTCCTCCGCCGTCACCACCTCGCCGGTGGCCGCCTTCACCAGCGGCGGGCCGCCCAGGAAGATGGTGCCTTGTTCCTTGACGATGACGGTTTCGTCCGACATCGCCGGCACATAGGCGCCGCCGGCGGTGCAGCTGCCCATCACCACCGCGATCTGCGGAATGCCGGCGGCGGACAGATTGGCCTGGTTGTAGAAGATGCGGCCGAAGTGCTCGCGGTCCGGGAACACCTCGTCCTGCAAGGGCAGGAAGGCGCCGCCGGAATCGACTAGATACACACAAGGAAGACGGTTGTCGCGCGCAATCTCCTGAGCGCGCAGATGCTTCTTCACCGTTATCGGGTAATAGGTGCCACCCTTGACCGTGGCGTCGTTGGCGATGATCAGGCAATCCACGCCGGCGACGCGGCCGATGCCGCTGATCAGGCCGGCGCCGGGCGCGTCGTCGTCGTACATGCCGAAGGCGGCCAGCTGGGACAGCTCCAGAAAGGGCGCGCCGGGGTCCAGCAGCAGATCAATGCGCTCGCGCGGCAGCAGCTTGCCGCGGGCAGCGTGCTTGGCGCGCGCCTTGTCGCCGCCGCCCAGCGCGGCCTTGGCCACCTTGTCGCGCAGATCGGCCACCAGCGCGCGCATTTTGTCGGCGTTGGCCTGGAAGTCCGCCGCGCGCGGCGAGAGTTTGGATTCGAGGATGGGCATATCGTTTTACCTTGTCATTCGCCGTCGACGAAGCGTGCGGTCAGTGAGCATTGGGCTTGCCGGGTGGGGCTGAAGCGCAACTCGGCATCAGGCACTGTATCCGCCGCGATTACCGGGTTTCCGCCATCAGCTCGCGGCCTATCAGCCAGCGGCGAATTTCGCTGGTGCCGGCGCCGATCTCGTACAGCTTGGCGTCGCGCAGCAGGCGGCCAGTCGCGTATTCATTGATATAGCCGTTGCCGCCCAGGCACTGGATGGCGTCCAGCGCCATCTGAGTGGCGCCCTCCGCCGCGTACAGGATGGCACCGGCGGCGTCCTTGCGGGTCTGGCGGCCGGTTTCGCCGCGGTCCAGCGCCTGGCCCACCGCGTAGACATAGGCGCGGCTGGCGGACAGCTTGACGTACATGTCCGCCAGTTTGCCCTGCATCAGCTGGAAATCGCCGATGGCCTGGCCAAACTGCTTGCGGTCGTTCAGATACGGCACCGTGATGTCCATGCAGGCCTGCATGATGCCCAGCGGGCCGGCGGCCAGCACCGCGCGCTCGTAGTCCAGGCCGCTCATCAGCACCTTGACGCCGTTGCCTTCGCCGCCCAGCACATTGGCGTCCGGCACGAAACAGTTGTCGAAGAACATGGGGTAGGTGTTGGAGCCGCGCATGCCCAGCTTGTCCAGCTTGCTGCCGTGGCTGAAGCCGGCGAAGCCGCGCTCCACGATGAAGGCGGTGATGCCCTTGGCGCCGGCGCTGACGTCGGTCTTGGCGTAGACCACCATCACGTCCGCGTCGCCGCCGTTGGTGATCCACATCTTGCTGCCGTTGAGCAGGTAGCCGCCGTCGGCCTTGTCCGCCTTCAGCTTCATGCTGACCACGTCGGAGCCGGCGTTGGGCTCGGACATCGCCAGCGCGCCGACATGCTCGCCGGACACCAGCTTGGGCAGCAGCCGGCGTTTTTGTTCGTCGTTGCCGTTCTTGTGGATCTGGTTGACGCAGAGATTGGAGTGCGCGCCGTAGGACAGGCCCACCGAGGCGGAGGCGCGGCTGATTTCCTCCATCGCGATCATATGAGCCAGATAGCCCATCTGGGTGCCGCCGTACTGCTCGTCCACCGTCATGCCCAGCAGGCCCAGATCGCCGAACTTGCGCCACAGATCGGCCGGGAACAGGTTGTCGCGGTCGATGTCGGCGGCGCGCGGGGCGATTTCGCTTTGGGCGAAGTCGCGCGCGGTTTCGCGCAACATATCGTAGGTGTCGCCAAAGGCGAAGCGCAGGCTGCTGTACATGGTTTCTCTCCTCTGATGGGCGCGCGTGATTCGCGTGATATGCTCTATCATTACTTACGTTTACGTAAGCGTCAACATGGCAACGACGGAAACCGGCGCGAAACCGTTATCATGGCCGGGTTTGCATGCAGAGAACAGACATGACGATATGGGTGGACGCGGACGCCTGTCCCAAGGTGATCCGCGAAACATTGTGCCGGGCGGCGCAGCGCACCGGCGTGGAGCTGGTGTTTGTCGCCAATCAGCTATTGACGGTGCCGAAGGCGCCCAATATCCGCGCCTTGCAGGTTCCCAAGGGTTTTGACGTGGCGGACAACGAGATTGTCCGCCGCATCGCGGCGAACGATCTATTGATCACCGGCGACATTCCCTTGGCGTCCGAGGCCTTGGGCAAGGGCGCGCAGGCGCTGAACTGGCGCGGCGACGTGTATTCGCCGGACACCATCGCCGCGCAGCTGACGATGCGGGATTTCATGGACACGCTGCGCGCCAGCGGCGTGCAGACCGAAGGCCCGCCGCCCTTGAGCCAGGCGGACCGCCAGGCTTTCGCCCGGCAGTTGGATATCTGGTTGGCGAAGCGGCGGGGCTGAGGCGACAGCAGTTATGGAGGAGAGGGGAGCCGCGTGGGTATCGCTGCGCTCCACCCACCCTACCCATGACGAGCCACTGCGCGTAGGGTGGGAGGAGCCGCATCCGCTCCCGTTTCCAGCGCCAATAGGTTTTAGCCTTTCTTCTTTCTACGCGGCTTCCGCTGCAAGGTGTTCAATTCGTCCAGGCTGAGATGGAAGCGTTGCATCGCCTCCACATGCTTTGGCAGGTCGACCTGTTGCACTCCCAAGTTCAGCAGTATCTCCAGATAGTTGAAGAAGCTTTTGCACATGCTGCGGCGGTGGCCGCGCTCGCTGAAATCCATGTCGTTAGTGATGCGGAACAGCAGTCCGCGCCCGGAATGCTGACGGTTGAGCTTCAGCAACTGCGCCAGATGGGCGGCGTACTGGCGACCCAAGGCGCAGGCTTCGAACTCATCCTTGGCCTCGGCCGGCTGCCAGTAATGCGGATAGGTACGGCCTTTGATGCGGCGGATGAAGGGCAGGCTGAGGTCTTTGGCGTGGGGACCGGCAAACCGGTAGCGGGAACGCGGCCCTAGCGGCGGGAGTGGAGAGGCGTCCTGATGGATGTCTTGGGTTTCAGCAGAGGACGGAGAGAGTTCGATGCCTAGCACCGGACGGACAGGCTTTACCATTTGCAACCTCCTGAGCAGAAGGGCCATGCCGCAAGGCGGCAGGGCGGGCACATGACAAGAGTTGGCCTACCGGTGATATGTCGTACAAAGCCGGCGCGCCCTCGAGGGGCGCCACTTGCCATGGCCCGCCCGAATAGGCAAAGCAATGGCAGCGGATACGCTGTGGAAACAGCGCATCCGCGACGACATTTCAATTCAGGAGGCCAATCCCGAGCGCCGCGATTGTTGCGGCGCGGGGGCTATTGTTGGGGAGGAGCGGGAGGGCGTCAAGCCGACGAAGTCTAGCAAAGAAAAGGACCGCCGAAATCAAACTCTGCGCAGCCTAATGCCGAATGGACAAGCTCTACCCTTTGTAAGCTCTTGAGCAGAAGGGCCATGCAGCAAAGAGGTAGGGCGGGCACATGACAAGAGTTAGTCTACCGGTGAGTCACTGCAAAAGCCGGCGCGCCCGTGAGGGCGCCACTTGCCACGGCCCGTCCGCATAGGCAAAGCAATGGCAACAGATGCGCTGTGGAAACAGCGCATCTGTTGCAGTGATTCGTATTGGGGAGACTAAACCCGAGCGCCGCGATTACTGCGGCGCGGGGGCTATTGTTTGGGGAGGCGCGGGAGGGCGTCAAGCCGGCAGGGTCCGGTAAGGTGGATCGCCACCATCATCTTGCGTGGCGCAGTGGGGTTCCGCGTGGGTATCGCTACGCTCCTCCCACCCTACGCGCGGCCGCTCGTCATGGGTAGGGTGGGTGGAGCCGCAGGCGATACCCACCAGCGACAGCCACCAAGCTCCCCAAACAACAACGCCCCCAAAACGGGGGCGTTGCGGCGAGTGGCGCGGGAATCAGGCCTTGCCCAGGTGCGGCTCGGCTTCGAACTCCGCTTCCTTGCTGCTGCCCGGCTGACGTATGGTCAGCGAGAACAGCAGCGCGACGATCAACAGCGCCAGGATCAGATGGAAGGTGGCCAGGAAGCCGCCGAACAGCGAAGCGACGATGGAGCCGACGATGCTGCCGATGCCGAAGCCCAGATAGATCACGCCGTAGTTCTTGGTCAGGTTGTTGAGGCCGAAGAAATCGCTGACCAGCGAGGGGTAGACGGTGATGGTGCCGCCGAAGCTGAAGGCGACGCAGGCGATGGCCAGGAAGAACAGGGTGGCGTTCAGGGGCACGAACAGCAGGGTCAGCATGCCGGCCAGCGCGGAGACTTGGGCGATGGTGATCACCCGGATGCGCGGCATCTTGTCGGAGAGAATGCCCAGCACCAGGCGGCCGGACAGATTGGCCACCGCGATCACCGCCACGGCGTTGGCGGCGGTCAGCGCCGGCAGGTGCACATAGCTTTCGCCGATGTCCTTGGCCACGCCGATCACGTACAGGCCGCTCATGCACACGGTCAGGAACATCAGCGCCAGCATCCAGTACTGCGGTTGGCGCATCGCCTCGGCCAGGGTGTAGTCATGGCTGGCGTTCTGCTGCGCGGCGGCTTGTTGCTGCGGCGCGTCGCGCATCAGCAGGCTGCCGGCCACCACCATGGCCATGGCGATCAGGCCCCACAGCTCAAAGGTGGTTTCCAGGCTGAAGCGGGCCAGCAGCGCCAGATTGATGTATTTGAAGCCCAGGCTGCCCAGGCCGTAAGCGCCGATGGCGCAGGCGGACACCAGGCCCTTGCGTTCCGGGAACCATTTGACGCAGTTGGACAGCGTCAGCAGGTAGCCGGCGCCGTCGGCCAGGCCCACCAGCACGCCGGCGCACAGATAGAGCATGACCAGATTATTGGCTTGGGCGGTGAGGAAGAAGCCCAGGCCCAGCATCAGGCCGGCGCCCAGGGTGACGCGCTGCACGCCGAAGCGTTCTTGCAGTTTGCCGGCCAGGGAGGAGGCCACCGCCAGCGCCAGGCTGAGCAGGCCGAAGGCGAAAGCCACCTGGCTGACCGGCTCGGACAGTTTGGCGGAGAGTTGGGCGTTGAACAGGCTCCAGGTGTAGACGGAGCCCAAAGCGAATTGGGTGAGGACGGTGCCGGCCAGGGTACGGTAGCGGATGGTGTTTGAGGCGTTCATGGCGCTGCTCGCTTAAAGTCATTACTGTTGGTGTGACTATAAGCCTGTACTTATGTAGGGGGCGCGGCGGCGGCATGAGATGCAGGCGGCGCGGAATGAAGTGCAACTGGAGGGGAATAATCTGCGAGGGGAAAATTGGACTACGTATCCTAGATTGACAAATATGGCATAAAGTATGTCTTTTGATTATTTTTTTGTGCTTGCCCGTGTTCTCATGTTTGGATTGGATTTTTTGTTTTTGTGTAATTGCTTATTTTAAATCTTTAAAGTCGATTGTCTTTTCTTCTCTATTTTTTACGACCATTTCAACCCAGATCGGGTTTTGGCTGCTGTCTAATTGTTGTTGCCAGATTCTCCCTGTTTGAGTGTCTACTAAAAATGTGTCAGCTCTTACTATCGGGCTAAAGTATATTTTGTATCTTTCAGTAAGAGAAAAAGGCTGGTCAGCTTTGTTATTGCTAGGGTTTTTGTCACAACCTACTATTGGGAAAATTGATAGTAATATAAGGGCTATTGATTTCATTTGATAGCGGGCTCCAAATTGAAGTTGGCTTTGGATTAGGTCAGTGTTGCATGAATTTGGTATGTCTTTATAGCTGGCTTAATGTGTGTGTGCTGACTAATAATTTGCTTGAATTTATATTGTGGTGTTCCGCCCGTTCTGCTTGTTGTTGCATTTGCTAAAGGTCAAAGATGCATCAACTGCCGGAAGGCCTTGATATTGCTGCGGCTGACCGGAATCTCGGCTTTCAGGTCGTACAGCTTGATGATGTAGGTGCTGTTGAGCCAGGGCGCGATTTCGCGGATTTTGTGGATGTTGACGCAGTAGGAGCGGTGGCAGCGGAAGAAGCTGTCGGCCGGCAGGCGGGCGACGAATTCGCTGATGCTCATCGACATCACGTAGCGGTCGTGCGCGGTGTAGACCAGGGTGACTTTCTCGTCGGCCTCGGCGTAGTAGATCTGCTCGCAGGGGGTGACGATGATGCTGTCGCCCTTGACCAGGTTGACGGTGCGGCTGGCGGCCGGGGCTTCGGCCGGCGCGGCGGCGGCCGGCGGCGTTTGCGCTTCCAGCTTGGCCAGCAGATTGATGATGCGGGCCTCGTTGTAGGGCTTCAGGATGTAGTCGAAAGCCTCCACTTCAAACGCTTCCACCGCGAACTCCTTGTAAGCGGTGACGAAGACGATGCGCGGTGGCCGCGACGATTTGTGCAGGTTCTTGGCCAGCAGCAGGCCGTCTATCGATGGGATGTTGATGTCCAGGAACACCACGTCCACCTCGTGTTCCTGCAGGAATTTGAACGCTTCCAGTCCGTCTTCCACGCTGGCGACGATGTCGATGCGGCTGTGCTCGCGGATCAAATAGGCCAGCTCTTCGCGCGCCAGGTATTCGTCTTCCACGATCAGGGCTTTCAGCATGTCGGCTCCTCGGCGGCGGGCAGGTCGAAACAGACGGCGGTGCCGGGTTCCAGCCGGGTCAGCCGCAAGCCCTCGCCGTATAGCAGCTTGAGCCGCTGGTTGACGTTGCTCAGGCCGATGCTGCGGCTGGACAGCGTGCCGGCGGCCACGCCGTCCAGCACTTCCTGGCTGACGCCGTAGCCGGTGTCGCGCACGCAGACATGCACCTTGGCGCCGTCGCGCTTGACCGCGATGCTGACCCGGCCCGGCTCCTTGCGCGGCTGGATGCCGTGCAGGATGGCGTTTTCCACCAGCGGCTGCAACAGCAGGCTGGGGATGCGCACGTGCACGTCGTCGATGTCGAAGTCCACCGTCAGCTTGGCGCCGAAGCGCGCCTGTTCTATCGCCACGTAGTCGCGCACTTGCTGCAGTTCTTCCTGGATGTCGATCAGCCGGTCGCCCAGCGACAGGTTGTAGCGCAGGTAGTCCGCCAGGTTGGCGATCAGCTGGCGCGCCTGCTGCGGCTGGATGCGGATCAGCGAGGAGATGGCGTTCAGGGCGTTGAACAGGAAATGCGGGTTGATCTTGCTTTGCAGCGCGCTGAATTCCGCCTTGCGCGCCATTTCTTCCAGCTGCTTGACCCGCGACACTTCCATTTGGGTGGAGATCAGCTGGGACAGGCCCACCGCCACTTCGCGCAGCGGCGTGCTGATGCCGTGGCTCTTGCGGTAGAAGATTTTCAGGGTGCCGCTGACGCCGGCCTTTTCGCGCAGCGGGATGATGATGACGGAGTGGAAGTCCGCCAGATGGTATTGCTGCAGATTGTTCTCGATGATGATCTGGTCGCCGGCGATGGCCTGGCGGGTGATGGCGCCGATGGCGGAGTGCTCGTCCATCTCGTAGTAGTCCTTGCCCAGGCCGACATAGGCCAGCACGTCCGAGGTGTTGGTGATGGCCACCGCGTCGGCGTCCAGCTGGTCCCGGATCACGGTGCAGACCTGGACCATGGCGTCGCGGTCCAGGTTCTGGAAATAGGGCAGGGTGCGGTTGGCGATGGTCAGCGCCAGCTTGGCCTGGCGCGCGGCCAGCAGTTCTTTTTCGTCGTTCAGGTCTTGCACCAGCTTGATGATCAGGCCGACGCAGACGGTGCCGACAATCATCGGGAAGGCGATGTGGCTGACGATGGGCATGCCCACCGCCGGCTCGGTCAAGAGCAGGATCAGGCCCATGGTCAGCCCTTCGCACAGCATGCCGGCCAGGATGCCGTACAGCCACAGCCTCCCCCGGTCGGCGCGGCAGTGTATCCAGGTGGCCAGCAGGCCGGCGCAGACGCTGGAGATCAGGCAGGGCAGCGAGGTGTAGCCGTTGATGTCTATCAGGTAGCGGTGCAGGCCGGAGACGATGCCGGCCGGTATCCCTACCCAGGGGCCGAACAGGATGCCGCCGGACAGGACGGCGATGATGCGCACATTGACCAGGGAGCCGTCCACCGGAATGCCGGTATAGGTGCTGAACACGGCGAACAGGCAGAACAGCAGCGATACCGCCGCCAGTTCAGCCGGGCTGTGGTCCTGTTTGCGCAGCAGGTGTTGAAACGGGCGGGTGCGGGTGAGGAAGAACAGCGCCATCAACATCAGCGCCGCCCGTTCAAACACCGCCAGCAGCATGGCTTGGTTTTCTATCATGGCGTCGGGAGTGGAGTGGCCGCGCCCGCTGGGGCCGGCCTCAAGCCCTGATTTTAAGCCATGCGGCGGGCTTTGGCCGCAGGCGGGCGCAGATTAGGCGGGCGTCATGCCGCAGGAGGCTCCAAGGCCGCCAGCAACTCCGCCAGCTTGCGGTCCAGCGTGTCCTGGCTGCGCTGGTTGAGGCCGGACAGGATGGCGTGCTCGTTGGCCACGTGGGCGGTGACGGCGCGGTCTATCAGTTCCAGCCCGCTCTCGGTCAAGCGCACCAGGGTGCTGCGCGCGTCCTCGGCGCAGGCGGCGCGTTCGATCCAGCCCTTGCTTTCCAGCACTTTCAGCCGGTGGGTCATGGTGCCGGAGCTGATCATCAGCGAGGAGAACAGCGCGGTGGGCGCCAGGCTGTGCGGCGCGCCGGCGCGTCTGAGCGTGGCCAGCACGTCGAACTCCCAGCCGCTGAGCCCGAATTGCTCGAAAGTGGCGTCCAGCCTGTGCTGCAGCAGCACGGAGCAGCGGCGCAGCCGGCCGATCAAGCCCATCGGCGCCACGTCCAGGTCCGGCCGTTCCCGGTGCCATTGCGCCAGGATGGCGTCCACGGCGTCGCCGGCGTTCTGTTGCGTCATGCGCATTCCTTTATCTTGAATTCAAGATTTTATTTGTCTTGAATTCAAGGTAATGTTATCTTGAATTCAAGTCAGTTTTCGATGCGATTATAAGCGATTGCGAAAGGAATGCCCATGTCTGCGCGCCTGATGGCCTCCCGTTGGAGCGATGTGTTGTTGACCGCGCTGGCTCCGGCGATCTGGGGCTCCACCTATATCGTCACCACCCAGCTGCTGCCGCCGGACCGGCCGTTCACCGCCGCCTTGCTGCGGGTGTTGCCGGCCGGCTTGTTGTTGATCCTGGCCAGCCGCCACCTGCCGCGGCGCGGCGAGTGGGGCCGTCTGCTGGTCTTGTCCGCCTTGAACATCGGTGTGTTCCAGGCGCTGTTGTTCGTGGCCGCCTATCGCTTGCCGGGCGGCCTGGCCGCGGTGCTGGGCGCCACCCAGCCGCTGCTGGTGATGGGCCTGGCCTGGGGGCTGGACGGCCGCCGCCCGGCGCGAGTGGCCGCCTGGGCCGGCATCGCCGGGGTGGCGGGCATGGCGGCCTTGCTGTTGTCGCCGGGCGCGGTCTGGGACGGCGTCGGCATGTTGGCGGCGCTGGGCGGCGCGGTGGCGATGGCCAGCGGCACTTATCTGACCCGGCGCTGGCGGCCGAGCGCGCCGCTCGCCGCCTTGACCGGCTGGCAACTGGCCCTGGGCGGGCTAATGCTGGCGCCGCTGGCCGGGGCGCTGGACCCGGCCTTGCCGGCGCTGGGCGCGACGCAGTGGCTGGGGTACGGCTATCTCTGCCTGTTCGGCGCCTTGCTGGCCTATTTATTGTGGTTTCGCGGGCTGGCGCGGCTGTCGCCGGTGGCGGTGTCCTCGCTGGGCCTGCTCAGCCCGCTGACGGCGGTGCTGTTGGGCTGGCTGCTGCTGGGGCAGGCCTTGGGGCCCTTGCAGCTGGCGGGCCTGGCCACGGTGCTGGCCAGCGTGCTGGCGGTGCAGCGCAGCATGGCCGCGCCGCCGCCGGCGGAGAAGCAGATCATGGCCGGCGCGGCGCGCGCGCGGTCTTGAGCGGTAATGGAATCAATCAGCAGCAATCAGATAAGGAGTCTGTTCATGAAGAGCGCTTTGCAAACCCTGCTGGAGCAGCGTGTGTCGGCCAATCACTTCGATCCCTCCCATGTGTTGGCGGACGCGGAGATCGAGCAGTTGCTGAACGCCGCCACCCGCGCGCCGTCGGCCTACCATTTGCAGAACTGGAAGTTCGTCGCGGTGCGCAGCGCCGAGGCCAAGCGTCGTTTGCAGGCGGCCAGCTACGGCCAGCAAAAAGTGGCGGACGCGGCGGTGACCTTCATCTGCTGCGGCACCTTGAACGCGCATCGCGGGCTGGAGGCGTCGCTGCGGCCGGCGGTGGACGCCGGCATTCTGCCGTCGGAGGTCAGCGACAGCTGGCTGCGCGCGGCGGAGAACGCCCACCGGGACGACACGCGCGCGCAGCGCGACGAGGCGATCCGTTCCGCCTCATTGGCGACGATGGTCTTGCTGCTGGCGGCGGAGGAGCGCGGCCTGGCCAGTTGCGCGATGGGCGGTTTCGACGCGGCCGCGGTGGCGCGGGAGTTTGGCCTGGGCGCGGACGAGTTGCCGGTGATGTTGGTGACGGTGGGGCGGGCGGCGGCCGGCAATTGGCCGCAGAAGCCGCGTCGGCCGGTGGCCGAGGTGATGGTGTGGGCTTGATGGCCTGCTTGATCGTGGACTGATTTTGAGAGCCAGCTCAATGTCCGCCGCATTCACGCAGGCGGGACTTTGAGCCGCTTCGCCGCGATCGGAACGTGTTTACGATCTCGCGAGCTAAGGCGAGACAAGGCGAGACAAGGCGAAAACAGCTGAGAAAGCGGAATGTACGCGTGGTACATGAGCATTTTGAAGGCGTACTCACCGTGTAAGGCTCCACGACGCGCAGCAGATCGAACAGGTTCTCAGGCGCTGCGCGCGGCCGGCGGCTGCGCCAGCACCGCGCGGCAGTGGTTTTCCAGGCGGGTGATTTCTTCCAGTACGGCGTCGATGTCGCGGCGCTGTTCTTCCAGCAGGCGGCGGCGTTCCAGCACCAGGTCCAGCAGTTTTTGCGACTGGCTGGCCTCGTCGTGGGCCTGCTCGTACAGGTCCAGGATTTCGCGGATGTCGGACAAGGACAGGCCAATGCGCTTGCCGCGCAGGATCAGCTTGAGCCGGGCGCGGTCGCGGCGGTTGAATACCCGCTGGCGGCCGTCGCGCTGCGGTTCTATCAGGCCCTGTTCCTCGTAGAAGCGGATGGTGCGCAGGGTGACGTCGAAGTCGCGCGCCAGGTCGGAGATGCTGAAGAATTCGGGTTCGGTCATGGTGTGTTCCAGGGCAAGCGGCGATTGTAGCTTTTTTTTAACGCGTTCTCAGCCCTAGCATGATTTACGTTTACGTAATCGTCAACTTGTGGGATGAATGAAAAAAACAACAGCAATGCGTACCGTCCACCAGGAGAGAGAGATTCGATGACCTTGCCCAGCTATGTCCACGGCGCCAGCCCGCAGCCCTTGATCGGCCAGACCATAGGCCAGTTGTTCGACCAGACCTGCCGCGAGCACGCCCGCCGTGAAGCGCTGGTGGTGCGCCACCAGCAGATACGCTGGAGTTACGAGGAATTGCACGAACAGGTGGAGCGGCTGGCTTGCGGGCTGATCCAGCTGGGGCTCAAGCCCGGCGACCGCATCGGCATCTGGTCGCAGAACAACGCGGAATGGGTGTTGACCCAGTTCGCCACCGCCAAGGCCGGCCTGATCATGGTCAATATCAACCCGGCCTATCGCCGCTCCGAGCTGGAGTACGCGCTGAGCAAGGTGGGTTGCCGCGCATTGATTCTGTCGCCCAGTTTCAAGAGCAGCGATTACCTGGCGATGGCGGCCGATCTGCTGCCGGAGCTGGCCGCCAGCGAGCCGGGCCGGCTCAAGTCCGCGGCCATGCCGCAGCTGGAAATCGTCATCCGTCTGGGGCAGCAGCGCACGCCGGGCATGCTCAACTTCGCCGATCTGATGGCGGCGCCGTCGGCCGAGGAAAAGCAGGGCCTGCAAGAGCTGGGCGAGACGCTGCAGTTCGACGACGTGATCAATATCCAGTTCACCTCCGGCACCACCGGCAGCCCCAAGGGCGCCACCCTCAGCCATCACAACATTCTGAACAACGCATACTTCGCCGGCGCGGCGATGGCTTTCGGCCCGGACGACAGGCTGTGCATCCCGGTGCCGCTCTACCATTGCTTCGGCATGGTGCTGGGCACCTTGCTGTGCCTGAGCCACGGCGCGACCATGGTGTTTCCGGCGGAGAGCTTCGACGCGCAGGAGGTGCTGCGCACAGTGCAGGAGGAGGGCTGCACCGGCCTGCACGGGGTGCCGACGATGTTCATCTCGGTGCTGGACCGGCCGGACTTCTCAGATTACGACGTGTCCACGCTGCGCACCGGCATCATGGCCGGCAGCCCGTGTCCGATCGAGGTGATGAAGCGGGTGACCAGCCAGCTCAATATGAGTCAGGTGACCATAGGCTACGGCATGACCGAAACCAGCCCGCTCAGCTTCCAGAGTGCCACCGACACGCCGCTGGACAAGCGCGTGGCCACGGTGGGACGCATTCATCCGCATGTGGAAGTGAAGATCGTGGACGTGGAAGGCCGCATCGTGCCGCGCGGCCAGAGCGGCGAATTGTGCACGCGCGGTTATTCGGTGATGCCCGGTTATTGGGGCGACCCGGCCAAGACCGCGGAGGCGATAGACGTCGCCGGCTGGATGCGCACCGGCGATCTGGCGGAGATGGACGCGGACGGCTATGTCAACATCGTCGGCCGGGTCAAGGACATGGTGATCCGCGGTGGCGAGAACATCTATCCGCGCGAGGTGGAGGAGTTTCTCTACCGCCACCCCAAGATTCAGGACGTGCAGGTGATCGGGGTGCCGGACGAGCGCTTCGGCGAGGAGTTGTGCGCGTGGATCCGGCTGCGCGACGGCGAAAGCGCCGATGCCGACGATATCCGTGCTTTTTGCCAGGGGCAGATCGCGCATTACAAGATTCCGCGCTACATCGAATTCGTCGATAGTTTCCCGATGACCATCACCGGCAAGATCCAGAAGTTCGTGATGCGCGAGAAAATGAAGCAGAAGCTGGGGCTGGCGGACGGCAAAACCGCCTGACCCGTCTCAAACAATGGGCGCAAAAGCCCCGGCTCGCCGGGGCTTTTTGGCTTACAATGCCGCCAGACTGATCTTTAAGCTGAGGAATCCATCATGACTACCGTATTCAACGACGCCGATCTGCTGCGTCTGGAAAACCTGCTGACCCCCTTGTCCGCCAGCGGCAGCACCATGCGCCCGGACGAAGTGCAGGGCTTTTTCGCCGCGCTGGCGTGCGGTCCGGACGCGGTGGACGCCGATTTCTGGCTGGAGGAAGTGCTGGGCGACGCGCCGGCCTTCGAGAACGCGGACGACGCGGCGGAACTGAAAACCCTGCTGCAGAAGCTGTACGACGCCACCGCCGCCGCGCTGGCGGCCGGCGATGAGCTGGACCTGATCCTGTACGCGGAAGACGACAGCGACAGCGACGAGCCGGATTACTGGCCGTGGGCCAACGCCTTCCTCTACGCGCTGGACGTGGTGGACACCGATTGGTTCGAAGTGGCCGACGAGGACGAGGGCTTCGAAAGCCTGATGATGCCGATGCTGGTGTTGGGCGGCGCTTTCGAGCAGGAAGACGGCGAAGACCTGCTGACCTTCAGCGACGAGGAAGTGGAAGGCTACAAGGAAGAGCTGCTGGAAGCGCTGGGCGCGGTTCATACCTACTGGCGCGCCAAGGCGCAGGCGCCCAGCACCGTGCGCCGCGAAGGCGACAAAGTGGGCCGCAACGATGCCTGCCCGTGCGGCAGCGGCAAGAAGTACAAGGCCTGCTGCGGCCGCAACTGATTCCGCCAGCCGGAAGCAGGATCAAAAAAGGAAGCCCGCGGGCTTCCTTTTTTCATGCGCGCCGCGGCGATCAAACCGAGGCCGCGGCCTTGCGCTGCCGCGCGCGGGCGGCTTCCTGGGCGTTGAGGCGGTCGATGTAGTCGAACACGTCCAGCAGCGAGGTGGTCATCGTCAGCACTTGCCCCAGGGTGTTGAAGAAGCCTTCCCAATAACCGCTGGCGGCGCTGTCGTCGCTGAAGTCGATGTCGGCGGCGATCTGGCCCAGCAGGGTATGGGCTCCGCAACCGGGGTTGTCCTGCAGATACTTGATGAAATGTCCGGCGAACTCGCGGCCCAGCAGGCGCGCGGCGTGGCGGTCGTCCGTGGGCGGCACTTGCCAGCAATGGAAGCCGCGGCGGTTGGGCGCGCTGGCGGCGAAGGGCAGCTCCGCGCGGGGCACGGGGTCCGGGTCCGGGCGGTAATGGCGGCGGGATGGGGTTGTGATCGACATGATCTCCTCCGTGTAGCGGTTTTTCATCGCCACCTCCGCGGCCAAGCAGAGGTGGCAGACCGAACAGGGTTGGCCGACCGGACTACACGACTCCGGCACACCCGCGAGGGTGTCCCCACCCGGCCCGCCATTGTGAGCGCGCACGAGTGCAGCGATCCCGGCGCAAAGGTCAAGCGCGTGATCGCAGTGTAGTTTGTCGGACGGCCAAGTCCGGTGCCGCGAGGAACGGCACGGCAGCGATTGTGCACAGCCGGCGATGGACCGGTCAAGGCGCAGTCTGGGCGCAAACGCCCGTCAATGCTCGCTTACGCGGCCGGTATCGGCGCTGGGCGGCAAATAGCCTGCCGGCAAGCCCGGATGGATGCGGCGATGAAAAAGCGGCGCGTTCCCGTGGGGAGACGCGCCGCGTGCCTGGCGGTGAGCTTAGCTGTTCAGCGCCGGGTAGTCGGTATAACCGTGAGCGTCGCCGCCGTAGAAGGTCGCCGGGTCCGGCGGGTTCAGCGGCGCGCCGCTTTGCAGGCGCTCGGCCAGGTCCGGGTTGGCGATATAGCTGCGGCCGAAGGCGGCGGCGTCGATATAGCCTTGGCGGATCAGGGTTTCCGCTTTTTCCGCGGTATAGGCGCCGGCGCCTATGATCACGCCCGGATAACGCTGGCGCAGCGCCTGGCGGAAGCTCTCGTCCAGCACCGGGCCGCCGGCCCAGTCCGGTTCCGAGATGTGCAGGAAGGCCAATTTGCGCTTGGCCAGCTCCTCGGCCAGATAGAGCGCCATCTCCAGCTGATCGGTATTGCTGATGCCGTTGAAGACGCCCAGCGGCGAGATGCGGATGCCCACGTGCTCGGCGTCCCATTCCGCCACCACCGCGTCCACCACTTCCAGCAGGAAGCGCGCGCGATTGGCCACGCTGCCGCCGTATGCATCGGTGCGGACATTGGCCTGCGGCGACAGGAACTGGTCCAGCAGATAGCCGTGGGCGCCATGGATTTCCACCAGGTCGAAGCCGGCGCGGCGCGCGTTGTCGGTGGCGCGGCGGTAGTCTTCCAGGATGTCGGCCAGCTCGGATACTTCCAGCGCGCGCGGGGTGTCGCACTGCTCGCGCACCAGGCTGCCGTCGGCGGCGCGGATATTGGTGCGGCTGTCCGCCTGGATCGCCGACGGCGCCACCGGCGCTTCGCCGTCCGGCTGCAAGGAACGGTGAGAAATGCGGCCGGTGTGCCACAGTTGCAGCGCGGTCAGGCCGCCCTTGGCGTGCACCGCGGCGTTGACCTTGCTCCAGGCTTCCACTTGCGCCTCGCTGTAGATGCCGGGCGCGCCGGCATAGCCCTTGGCGGTGGGGGAGATATGGGTGCCTTCGGCCACGATCAGGCCGGCGCCGGCACGCTGGGCGTAATAGGTTTCCGCCAGCGCGGTGGGCACGTCGCCCGGTTCGGTGTTGCGCAGCCGGGTCAGCGGCGCCATCGCCACGCGGTTTTTCAGGGTCACGGCGCCTACGCGCAGCGGGGTGAACAGTTTGTCAGCTTGCATTGCGGTTTCCTTGGCTCATTGCGAATAAAACGGGCGGGCGCGATCACTGATCGAAGCCGAAGCCCTGTTTGCGCGCCACCGGCGCGACCTGCGGGAAATACACCTGGCGGTAGTACTGCGCGGTGTTGACGGACCAGGGCTGGCCGTCGGCGCGCTGGATGGTCTGCCAGTAGTCCATGATGGCGGCATCGTATTGCGCGATCATAGCCGGCAGTGCCGCCGCCTGGTAGCGTTCGCGGTGCACGAAGCTGGCGCGCGGCAGCCGCGGTTTGATCGTGCTGTCCTGATCGGCGTAGCCCAGCACCACGCCCACCAGCGGGAAGGTCAGTTCCGGCAGCTCCAGCAGTTCCACCATGGCCTGCGGGTCGCGGCGGATGCCGCCGATGGGCACCACGCTGAGGCCGGCGGAACGGGCCGCGGTCATGATGTTGCCCAGCGCGATGCCGGCGTCCACCGCGCCGACGGCGAAGGCTTCCACGCTATTGTGTATCACTTGCTCGTCGCCGGCCTTTTCCACGCCGATGCGGGTCTTGTAAAAGTCCGGGACGATGGCGACGAAGACCGGCGCCTGGGCGATCCACGGCTGGCCGCCGGCGATCTCGGCGATTTTCCGGCGACGCTCCAGGTCCTGTACCACCACCAGCGATACTTGCTGGCCATTGATGGAGGTGGGGCTTTTCCAGGCGGCGTCCAGCACCGCGTCCAGCACCTCGGTCGGGATGGGCTTGTCCTGGTAGCTGCGCACGCTGCGGTGTTCCCGCATCAGTTGCAGTGTCGAGTTCATGCTCGGCGCTCCTTAAAGTAGACCAGTCGTCTAGTTATTGCTTCAAAATAACCCGCTCCGGGGAGCGGGGTGTATGCGGCGCGGTTCCGTCTTGTTTACGGAGCGCGCAAGATCTGTTGCGTGTGCGCCATCGCCGCCAGCAGCGGCGCGCGCGAATGTTGGGTTTTGAACAGCAGCGCGCTGCCCACCCACAGGCTGTACAGCGCGCTGGCGGTTTCGTCCGGGAGCAGGTCCGGCACCAGCGAGCCTTCCTGCTGACCGCGGCGGATGCACGCGGCCAGGTTGCGCACCACGAAGCTCATGCCCTCGGCCAGTGCTTCGCGCATCGGCTCGGACAAGTCGGACACCTCGGCGGCTAGCTTCACCGCCAGGCAACAGCGCTGCGGCTCGTCACAGCGATGGGTTTCCAGCCAGCCGTCGAAGTAATGCAGCAGGCAATCGCGCGCGCTGCCGGCGTCCTTGGACAGAAACTGCACCAGCCTGCCGTCGTAAGTCTCGAAGTAGCGGCGCAGCAGCTCCACTCCATAGCCTTCCTTGCTGCGGAAGTAATGGTAGAACGAACCCTTGGGCACCCCGGCGGTGCCGAGGATTTCCGCCAGTCCCACGGCGGAGAAGCTTTTGCCGAGGATGATGGCTTCGCCGGTGGCGAGCAGGTGTTCGCGGGTGTCTGAAAACTGCTTGGGTCGTGACATGGGCTGAAGTCTACTAGACCGGTCGTCTAGTTTCAAGGGGAAATTGTAAACAGCGGCTATTGTATCAGCATGGCATTACAGTCGTCACTATTGATAATAAGAATCATTATTAATTAGAATGCTGGTTTTTGCGCCTGAAGCGCGCCGTTGCGAGAGGAAATCGCTATGAAGTCGATCTGGAAACTGCTGCTTATCGCGCTATTGAGCGGCTGTGCCGCGCTGGCGCCCGAAACCGAGCCGGCCGGCGATCCGCCCGGCCGCATCGTGGACTTGCGCAGCGGCGCGACGCTGCAGCCGGCGCAACTGCTGCGGCAATTGGCGGACACGCCGCGGCTATTGGTGGGGGAGAAGCACGATAACCGCGAGCACCACCGCATCGAGCGCTGGCTGGCGACGGAGCTGGCGGCGCGGCGGCCGCAGGGCAGCGTGCTGCTGGAGATGCTGACCCCGTCGCAGCAGGCCAAGGTGGAACAGGCGCAGGCCGGGCTGCGCGCCGGCCAATCCTGGTCCGGCGAGGCGCTGGCGCAGGCGGTGGACTGGCAGCCGGGCTGGCCGTGGCCGCTGTACGGCAAGCTGGCCGAGCATTTGCTGCGCGCGCCTTACCCCTTGCTGGCGGCCAATCTGGATAGAAACGAGATGCAGGCGGTGTACCGCAGTCAGGTGCAATTGCCGGGCCAGGCGTCCACGCGGCCGGAAGTGCGTGCCAAGCTGAGCGAATTGATCCGCGAGGAGCACGGCGGGGAGGTCAAGGCCGAACATCTGGCTTCGATGCTGGCGGTGCAGCAGGCGCGGGACCGACGCATGGCGGAACGGCTGCTGGCCGCGCCGGCGCCGGCCTTGCTGATTGCTGGCGCTTACCATGCCGCCGCCGACATCGGCGTGCCACTGCATGTGCGCGACTTGCAGCCGCAAGCGCCGCTGCGGGTGCTGATTCTGGCGGAGGAGGGCATGAAGCTGGACGCGCGCCAGGGCGATTACGCCTGGTTCGTCGCGCCGGCCCGGCCTTGACCCTGGTCTTTGCGCTGCGGCAATATATTGATAATGATTCTCATTACGTATAACATTCTCAACTCGAACAAATAGACTTTCGCTTGGATTTCCGATGATGAACACCATGAAACGAGCGGCGGTGGGCTGCGCGCTGGCAGGCGCGTGCTGGCCGCTGACGGCGCTGGCGGGGACCGGCGCGCCCCTGCCGGCCGACCTGAGCGCGCTGGGCATGTACCGCGCCGCCGATCCTGTCGTCAAGAGCGTGATCCTGGGCCTGCTGATGGCGGCGCTGGCCTGCTGGGTGGTGCTGCTGGTCAAGGGCGCGGAACTGTGGCGCGCCGGCCGTGAAACCGGCCGCGCGCTGACGCTGCTGGGTGGCGCCGCGACGCTGGCCGACGCCCGCGTGGGCTGCGGCGCTTTGCCGGCGCATGCGCTGACGCGCAGCCTGCTGGCGGAAACCGAGGCCGAGCTGCGCTTGTCCGCGGCCAGCGCGCCGCGCGACAGCGTGCAGGCGCGGGCGGGCTTCCGGCTGGAGCAATGGCAGGCGGAGCGTGGGCGGCGCTTGGCCGCCGGCATCGGCTTGCTGGCCACCATAGGCGCGGTGGCGCCCTTCGTCGGCTTGTTCGGCACGGTGTGGGGCATCATGAACAGCTTCGTCGGCATCGCCCGCAGCGGCAGCAGCTCCTTGGCCACCGTGGCGCCGGGCATCGCCGAGGCCTTGCTCGCCACCGCCATCGGCCTGGTGGCCGCCATTCCCGCCGTGGTGATCTACAACCTGTTCAGCCGCGCGCTGGCGCGGCACAAGGGCCGCAGCCAGCAGGCGGCCGGCCTGGCGCTGCTACTGCTCAGTCGGGAACTGGACGTCCGCGCGGGGACCGCTTGAATGGCCGGCGGGTTTCCCAGCAGTCAGGACGAGGAGCTGGCGGAGCTGTCCGATATCAACGTCACGCCCTTCATCGACGTGATGCTGGTGCTGCTGATCATCTTCATGGTGGTGGCGCCGCTGTCCACGGTGGATACCCGGATTGAGCTGCCGGCCTCCAGCGCGCGCCAGCAGCCGCGGCCGGACAAGCCGCTCTACCTGTCGATGAATCAGGACCGCTCGCTGCAACTGGGCAAGCAAGCGGTGACGCTGACGGAGCTGGCCGCGCGGCTGGACCGCGACAGCGGCGGCCGTCGCGACACGCCGCTGTTTTTCCAGGCCGACCGCCAGGCGCGCTATGAAGACGTGATGGCGGTGATGGACGCCTTGCGCGAGGCCGGCTATCTGAGCGTGGGCCTGGTCGCCCGCGAGGGTGATTGAGATGGCGGCCGCATTGGAAAGGCCGCCGCTGCCCTTGGCCAGCTGGGGCAATGCCTCGCTGTTGGTTTTGGGCGCGCCACTGCTGGCGCTGCGTCTGTATCTGTCCGTGGCCGAGCCGGCGCCCGCTCCGGCGGCGCCGGCCGCGGTGATGCAGCTGTGGGCGGCCGAGGTCAGCGCCGCACCCAGCAATCGGCCATTGCCGAGTGGCGTGCGGCAAAGCCTGGCCGCCGCGGCCAGCCGGCCCAAGGCCGCGCGTCGTCCGGAGCCGCTGCCCAAGCTGGCCGAGGCGGAAGCGCCGCGCCTGTTGGCGGCGCGGCAAAGCCGGGATCGGCCGGCGGACAAGGCGGAAGAGCGGGATAGCGAGCAGGCCTCGCCATCCGCGTCCGCCAGCAGCAGCGCCGCGCCGCGCGCCGACGCCGGCGATGTCACCGCCGCGCCGTTCAATAGCGAGGGCGCGGCGCGCGCGCTGAAGCTGAGCTGGGAGGGACGGGTGCAAAGCCATCTGGCCCGCTTCCGCCGCTATCCGGAAGACGCCAGCCGGCGCCGCCGCGATGGAGTGGTGAGGATGAGCTTCATCGTCGACGCCGACGGCCGGGTCTTGTCCAGCCAGCAATTGGCCGGCTCCGGCACCGCCTCGCTGGACCGCGAGGCCGCCGCCATGTTGCAGCGCGCCCAGCCCTTGCCGGCGCCGCCGGCGGATCTGCTCAAGGGCGGCCGGGTCAGCGTCAGTCTGCCGATGCGTTTCGAGCTGAATGAATCTTAAGCCCGGTTCCGCTCCCGCCCAGTAGCGCCTATCCATCCGGTTTTCCGCGTCGCCGCCGGCGGCGCGCATCCTGAATCGAGGTTCGCATGAAGTTGAATTCCCATCTGTCCGCCGTGGCGCTGGCCGGCGTCTTGCTGGCGCTCGCGCCGGCGGCGTCCGCGGCCGAGGCACCGCAGGCCGAACGCCGGCCGCAGCGGCTGGAGGCGCACGGCGATGTGCGCGTCGACGACTACGCCTGGCTGCGCGACGATAGCCGCAGCCGGCCGGAAGTGCTGGCCCATCTGGAAGCGGAAAACCGCTATGCCGAGGCCCAGTTGGCGGCCGCCGCGCCGTTGCGTCGCGCGCTGTTGGCCGAGATGCGGGCGCGCATCGGCGAGCGCGACAGCTCGCCGCCCTTTGTCGACGGCGGCTGGCGCTATCGCGAAAGCTATGCGTCGGGTAGTCAGCAGCCGCGGCTGGAGCGTCAGCCCGCCGCCGGCGGCCGCTGGCAATTGCTGCTGGACGGGACCGAGCGCGCCGCCGGCCAACGCTACTACCGTTTGGGCGCCTGGAGCGTGGCCGCCGGCCGGCCGATGCTGGCGGCGGCGGAAGACCTGGGCGCGCGCGGCGCCTCGCGGCTGTCGCTGCGCGATCTGTCCAGCGGCCGCTGGTTGCCGGAAACGCTGGAGCAGGCGTCCGGCAGCCTGCAATGGAGCACAGACGGCGAGAGCCTGTTCTACATCAAGCTGCACCCGCAAACCCTGCGCCCCTACCAGCTCTACCGCCATCGCCCCGGCCAGCCGCAGAGCCGGGACGCGCTGGTTTACCAGGAGGACGACGAAGCCTTCTCGCTGAACCTGTCCAATACCGTCTCGCGCCGTTATCTGCAGTTGATCGCCAGCAGCGCCGACAGCTCGGAAACCTGGCTGCTGGACGCGCATGCGCCGGATGCGCCGCCGCGGCGTTTCGCTGCGCGCCAGCCGGGCCGCGAATACTATCTGGATCACTACCGCGACCGCTTCTACCTGCGCTCCAACCACGCGGGCGGCCGCTTCGGCCTGTACCGCGCGGCGGCGCCGGGCGCGGACTGGGAGACGGTGCTGGCGCCTGACCCCAAGCGCGAGCTGGACAGCTTCCAGCTGTTTCGCCGCTACCTGGTGGTCAAGGAGCGTGTGGACGGGCTGACCCGCATCCGCCGCATCGCCTGGCAGGGCGGCGGCGAGCGCAGCCTGGCTTTCCCGGACCCAAGCTACCGCGCCTGGCTGGCCCATAACCCGGACCCGGACAGCGGCCGTCTGCGTTACGGCTATTCCTCGATGAGCACGCCGACCTCCACCTATGAATGGGACATGGCCGGCGGCGGCAGCCGTCTGTTGCAGCGCAAGGCCATCGCCGGCTATCGGGCCGGGGAGTATCGCAGCGAGCGGGTCTGGCTGACGATGCGCGACGGCGCGCGCGCGCCGGTGTCCTTGGTCTACCGCAAAGCCTTGTTCCGCAAAGGCCGCAATCCCTTGCTGGCCTATGGCTATGGCGCTTACGGCACCAGCATGGACGCCGCCTTCGGCAGCCAGCAGCTCAGCCTGCTGGATCGCGGTTTCGTGTTCGCCATCGTCCACGTGCGCGGCGGCGGCGAGCTGGGCGAGGACTGGCACCGCCAGGGCAAGCTGGAACGCAAGAGCAACAGCTTCAACGACTTCGTCGACGCCGGACGCGGTCTGCTGCGCCAGGGCTATGCCGCGCCCGGCCGCTTGTACGCGATGGGCGGCAGCGCCGGCGGCCTGCTGGTGGCCGCGGCGATGAACCAGGCGCCGGAGTTGTTCCGCGCGGTGGTGGCGCAAGTGCCCTTCGTCGACGTGCTCTCCACCATGCAGGATCCGACGCTGCCGCTGACCACCGGCGAATACGGGGAGTGGGGCAATCCGGAGCGAGCCGACGCCTATCGCTGGATCAAGGCTTACAGCCCCTATGACAATGTGGCCGCGTGGCGCTACCCGCATCTGCTGGTCAGCGCCGGCTTGCACGACGGCCAGGTGCCGTACTGGGAGCCGGCCAAATGGGTGGCCAAGCTGCGCGAGCGGCAATGGCCGGGCCAGCGCCTGCTGCTGTTCACCGACATGAGCGCAGGCCATCGCGGCCAGTCAGGCCGCTTGAACCGGCTGGAGGCGGCGGCGCGCGATTACGCCTTCTTGCTGACGGTGGACGCCGAACCGCCGTCCCCGCCCGCGGCCGAAGCCGGAACCTAGTGTTGATGCCCGCCGCCGGCCGCGCCGGCGGCGGGCTGGAGCCCTTCATCATGCCCATCCCGCCCCAAGCCTGGCCGTCTAAGCCGCGCCTCTCCTGTTCCAAGCCGTCCGTTTTCGCGCCTGACGCGGCGGACGGCGATCACTGTGGAGAGTTTGCTTGTGAAAAAGAAAATGATGGTCCGGCTGGTCGGCGCCGCGCTGGCGGTGGCAGCCGCTCCGGCGAGCGCGATGGAAAGCGTCGCCGGACAGGGGAATGTTGAGTTCAAACCCTTGGTGGTGTCAGGAGACGCGCTGAGCGAGGAACAGCGCGCGCTGGAGAAGCCCGGCGCGGTCAGCAGCCGCGGCGAAAACACCAGGCTGCAGTCGCTGGACAGCATCCTGCGCGGGATTCCCGGCACCTATACCCAGATCGATCCCGGCCAGGGCGCGGTCAGCGTCAATATCCGCGGCCTGAGCGGCCTGGGCCGGGTCAACACCATGATAGACGGCGTCAGCCAGAACTATTACGGCTCGGCGCCGTCCTCGCTCAGCCACGGTGAAACGCCGTCCAGCGCCTTCGGCGCGCTGATCGATCCCAACTTCATCGTCGGCGTCGACGTCAACCGCGGCACCGGCGGCGGCGCCAGCGGCGTCAACGCCTTGGCCGGCAGCGCCAACTTCCGCACCCTGGGCGTGGACGATGTGATCTTCGACGGCAAGCGGCAGGGCGCGCGCCTGAAGTACAGCGTGGGCAGCAACGGCCTGGGCCGCAGCGGCATGGCGGCCGGCGCGGCGCGGACGGATCTGGCTCCCGGCGTGCGCTTAGGCCTGCTGGGCGCGGTCAGCAGCAGCTCGATAGGCGGCAATTACCGCAATGCCCAGGGCGCGGACAGCGCGGCTTTCGGTTTCGGCTACGATGAGCACTTCACCCAGAATCCGCAGTCGCAGATGTTCAAGGCCAATCTGCGCGTGGGCGACGCTCACGAGGCGGAACTGTCGGCCCGACGCTACCGCAACAACTTCGTGCGCCGCGATATCCAGAGCGACGACTTCTACCTGAAGTACAACTACACCCCGCATTCGGAATGGCTGGACCTTTCCGTGCTGGCCAGCCACGGCCGCGGCCGCCAGGCCTATCAGCGCGGTTCGCTGTTCACCTTTTACAACAGCAGCACCGATAATATCGGCGACGCGCTGGAGGCGCGCAACAATAGCCGCTTCCGCCTGGCCGGCGGCGACGCCACGCTGAGCGTCGGCGGCAAGTGGATGCGCAACCGCTTCACCCGCAAGGTGAACAGCGCGGTGGAAAACAGCGTCGACAATCCGGACGCCAATCAGCAGGCGATAGAGAACAATGTGTTCGCGCCGGCCGGCCGCCAGGAAATCCGCAGCCTGTTCACCGGCCTGGAGTTCCGCCACGGCATTTACACGCTGCAGGCCGACCTCAACTACAGCCGCTTCGCGCTCAGCGGCCACAAGCCGGCCTGCGATCCGCGCGTGGAATGCTTCCCGCAAGGCGCGGCCGACATCAAGCTGGAAGAAAGCGCGCTCAACCCCTCGCTCTTGCTGTCCGCCGAAATCAAACCCTGGTTCCAGCCCTTCGCCAGCTATGCGCGCACCATGCGCGGGCCGAATCCGCAGGAGGTCTTCTTCGCCAATTCCGGCGGCCAGTCGATGAACCCCTTCCTGAAAAGCGAACGCGCCGAAACCTACCAATTGGGCGTGACGTCGATGTTCCACGGCCTGCTCAGCGAGCGCGACACCCTGCGCACCAAGGCGCTGTTCTACCGCAGCCGCATCGCCGATTACATCTCCAGCCAGGCCTTCAATGTGTGCAAGGGCGGACGCAAGTGCACGCTGGACGAGTTTTGGTCCAATAGCTCGGACGACTACAACGACGGCATGACCATCTACACCAACTCGCCAACCCCGGTGCGCACCCGCGGTTTCGAGCTGGAGGCGGACTACGACGCCGGTTTCGTCTACGCGCGCTTGTCTTACAGCCGCGAGCACACCAGTCAGCCGACCTCCTTCGCCAGCGGCATGTTCGCCGCCGGCAATGTCAGCGAACTACCGGACGAGTACTACACGCTGGACCTGGGCAGCCGCTGGCTGGAGCGCGAGCTGGAAGTGGGCGCCTTGTTCAAGCGCGACGGCGCCAACCGCCGGCTGTCGCCGGACCAGTTGCAGGATGACAATACCGGCGCCTATCTCAAGGAAGAGCAGAAGGCCAATCCGGTGATCATCGATCTGTACGCCAGCTACCGCGTCAACAAGCAATGGCTGATCCGCGCCGGCGTGCGCAACCTGGCCAACCGCAGCTACTCCGAGCCGCTGAATACCTTGAATTCGATTCCGTCGCAGTCGTCTTACGAATCGCCCAATAGCACGGCGCGCGGCCGCAGTTATATGTTGGCCACCGAGCTGCGCTTTTAAGAACCTGAGTACGATCTGCTGCGCGTCGGCGATACGGCGTTGAAAATGTCTCGCCTTGGCTCGCGAGATCATAAACAGGTTCAAAGCCAGGTCGTCTCAGGGTAGATTGTCCAGGTTCCGGCATGACTGGAACCTGGACAAGACCAAACGACAAAGGAGATCTGCATGAACAAGCTCAGCCGCGCGGCCATCGCCACCCTGTGTGCGCTCAGCGTGGGACACGGCGCGCAGGCCGCCGAGGCCGACAATCGCAACGGCCCATCCGGCAACGGCGGCAACAATCTGCTGATCGCCGCGGTGGCCTGGAAGCAGACCGCGGCGGAATACCGCGCGCTCTACCATCAGGCTTTCAACCTGGCGCGGATGCGGCTGGATCAGGCGTTGGCCGTGCGCAAGCCCGGCGACAAGCCGCTGGCCGTGATCACCGATATCGACGACACCGTGCTCAACGCCGTCAATTACTGGGGCTATCTGATCCAGCAGGACCGGGATTTCTTCGATGACGCGATCTGGGACAAATGGATTCCGGAAAACAAGCTGACCGCCACGCCCGGCGCGCTGGATTTCTTCAACTACGCCCAATCCCAGGGCGTGGAGGTGTTCTACGTCAGCAGCCGCGACCAGGGCGACAAGACCTATGAATACGCGCTGGGCAATCTGCGAGCCGCCGGTTTTCCCTTCGTCGACGCAAAACACGTGACCATTCTGCGCGACAGCTCCAACAAGGAGCCTCGGCAGCAGGAAATCGCCGCCCAATACAATGTGGTGGCGATGTTGGGCGACAACCTCAACGATTTCCAACGCAAATACTATGTGAAGGATGTGGACGAGCGCGCGCGGCTGATGGAGGAGGACCGCGACTTGTTCGGCCGAAAATTCATCCTGATGCCCAATCCCACCGACGGTCACTGGATGCGCGCGATCTTCGGCGATTCCGAGCCGCCGGCCTCGGACCGCAACCGCGAGATTTTCAAAAAAGCGGCCAGCAAATCCGCCTGGCAGCCTGCGCCGTGAGCGGCGGCTTTCCATTGTTGAACCCAGCAGGGCAATGACGAAAGTCCGGACAGTGCTGTAGAAAAGAGATTCGTCATGATAGGCGCGGCTACGGATCGGCCAGATTCGCGCCGCTTGAACCGGGCGATCCGTCGTTGGCTAGCCGCGCGCGCGGATGCCGGCCAGGCGCCGGGGACGGATTTGCCCGTGTCGGCTTCTGTCTCTATGATAGCCGGCAGGCGGGGCGGCCTTGTATTGAGCCGGTTTGCCGTGCCGTTCCGCCCCATGTGTCCGCGCCCGCCGGCTAGCCGCCTGACGCGGGTTTGATTTCCCTTGCCGTTTTTGCCGTCGCCGATGCCAGCTGATACCGATACCCCCGCCGTCTTGCCCGAAACCTCCGCTAATTCGCTGGAGCCGGCCATCGTCCCGCACCTGCACTTGCTGGCCCACAGCGCCGGCGCCGACGTGGACCAGAACCGCGCCGGCTTGGGCTTGCTGCTGCTGTGGCTGGGGGACGATGTGCTGAGCGCGGTGAACGCGGACTTGCGCACGCACGAGATCACCGAGACCAAGTTGAGCGTGCTGATGTTGTTCTCGCTGCGAGAGATGGGCTGGTGGCAGGGCGGGGCGCTGACGCCGTCGGCGATAGCCGATTATCTGGGCGTGACCCGTTCCACCGTCACCGGCCAGCTGGACTGGCTGGAACGGCGCGGCCTGCTGCAGCGGCAATTGCGCGACGAGGACCGCCGCAGCCTGGAACTCTATCTGACCGAGGCCGGCAGCGCCTTGCTGCAGCAGGCGCTGCCCGGTTTCTGGCGCGCCTGTCAGCGCTTGACCGCGGCGCTGGACGACAGCGAATGCGCGGTGCTACGACCCTTGCTCGCCAAGCTGTGGACGCGCTTGAAAACGGATTGAGCGTCAGTTAGGCGCTGGTGGGCTGGCCTGCGCGCCGGCCGCCGCCAAGGCGTCCGCGCGGGCGCGGTCACTGGCCTTGCAGCGGCAATGGCCGATCTGGTGCAGCTCTATCAGGTGTCCGGCCGGGTCGCGCAGGAACAACTGCGTCAATTCCGGCGCGGCGACGTTGGCTTGCCGCCAGTGGGCGATGCCTTGCCGCAGCAATTCCGTCTCCGCCTGGGCGATGTCCCGCACCGCCAGCGCCACATGATTGTCCACCGGATCCTGATCCGCGCCCTGCGCGTACGGCGACACGCCGTCGTTGCCCAGCAGATGGATCTGGCAGTCGTTGCCCAGGTCCAGGAAAAACCCGGGCACCCCGGGGATGTGCCAGCGGCCGGCGTCGGCGTCCAGGCCCAGCACGTCGCGATAAAACGCGCCCATGGCCTCAACCAGGCTCAGAGGCATGCGCAAGCCATGATGGTGCAATTCCAATACTTCGATAGCCATTAGTTTGCTTCCTTAAGTGGAGGGTGACGATGGAGGCGGCCGCCTTACCTAGATAATACGTTATGCGTATTATAAGTCAAACGTATTTTATTTTGACGACATTGGCAGGGGCAGGCGCGCCGGCAGATGCGATGACGCCGGCTATAGTGAACTATGCCAAAAGAGTAGATGGCTTAGGCTCGGGCTGCTCGGTAAAGTATTTAAAATTATTAATTTAAATAGAAAAATGATTTGCTATCTAATTGAGTGGCTTATACTATTTCTTAAACCACTTGTAACTTGATGTTGGCAGTTGCCAATACGGATCACGCATGACGCGAAATCTATTCGCCAGCCTGGCGGCTGGTTTGTTGCTGGCCGGCGGCGCGGCGGGGGCGGAGCTTCCGCTGTGGAAACAGCCGGAGTACTCGGCGGCCATCGTCCAGGCCCGGGCGGGGCAGACCGCGCCGGCGTTGGCGCTGCTGGAGCGGGAACGCGCGCGCGGACCGCTGCCGGCGCCCTTGCTGGACGATTATCTGACCCTGCTGTGCTGGAGCGGCCGCGGCGCCGAGGCCTTGCGGCTGCTGCCGGGCCACGAGACCGAAATGTCCTTGGATACCTTGACGCGGCTGGCGCGCGCCGCGCGCGACCTGCGCGAAACGGCGACGGCCGAGCGGCTGTACAGGCTGTTGCTGGCGCGCCAGCCATCCGCCGGCTACCGCGCCGGACTGGCGATGGCCCAGTCCGAAGCCGGGCATGGCGCCGAGGCGCTGGCCACCTTGGACGCGGCGCCGGCGGGCACGCCGGCGGATGAACTGGAACTGACGCGCGCGCGCGCCTATGTGCTGCTGCAAGCCGGCGATCTGACCCGGGCGCTGGATTATCTGATCCGCGCCCGCGAGCATTTCCCCGGCGATGCGGAACTGGAACGCAGCTATCTGGGCTGCTTGCTGCGCCTGGGCGCGCCCAGAGAGGCCGCCGGCTTGGCCGCGGACGACACACGGCAGGCGTTGCAGATCGATTTCGACCGCGCGGCGACGCTGAGCCGCTGGGGCCGCATCCAGGAAAACCAGGACAGCGGGCCGGGTCGCCATGCGCAGACCGAGGCCGCGCTGGATTTGAACCGGGCGTTGGCGGCGCGCGCCGGCGTCGCCGGCACGTCGTTTGCCGACCTGGCCGTCGATGATCGCGTGCAAATGCTGCAACAGCGCGGCTGGTCGCAGCAGGCGATCGCGCTGGACCAAGAGCGCGCCGGCCGGGCTTGGTCGCCATACGCGCGCGCCGCGCTGGCGGATGCTTATTTGAATCTGCGCCAGCCGCGGCGCGCGGCCGAGCTATACCGCTCGGCGCTGCGGGACGCGCCGCGGGTGGACGAGGCGCTGGATTGGCGCATCGGCCTGGTATACGCCTTGCTGGAATCCGGACAGTACGCGGCCTGCCGCCAAGAACTGGCGGCCCTGCGCGCGGACACGCCCAGGCTGAAGACCGACCAGGCCTCCGGCCGGCGCGTGTTCAATCCGGATTTCCAGCGCGTGGCCTTGCTGGAAGCGATGGTGAACGCCTACCAGGACGACACCCGCACCGGCTGGCGGCAACTGAACGCGCTGCTGGACGAGGCGCCGTTCAATACCGAACTGCGCCAGAACCAGGGCAGCCTGGCGCTGCTGCGCGGCTGGCCGCGCCAGGCGCGGGGCATGTTCACGCGCTTGAAGGTGGACGAGCCCGACCAGCGCGCCGAAGTGGCCGCCGGCCAGGCCGCCGCGGCGATGGATGTGTTCGAGTTCGATCGCGCCGATCGCCAGCTGGAAAAGCTGCGCGAACTCGATGTCGATACCGGCGAAACGCGCCAACTGCGCCAGCGCGCGCGCAATGAGCGCCGGCCGGAGTTGGTGGTGGACGCCGGCCGCGACTTGAGCGGTGGCCAGGGCGCCGGCGAGCAGAACGCCTGGGAATCGTCGGAACGGCTGTATTCCTCGCCGTTCGGCCACTGGCGGCTGTTCGGCCTGCACCAGATCCAGCGCGCCAGCTATGTGGACGCGGCGATGGCCTCGCGTTTCGAAGTGCTGGGCATGGGCGCGCAATGGCGTGACGAGCGCGGCAGCGGCGAATTCGGCTTTACCGGCCAGATCGCCGGCGGCCGCCGCGCAGGCGGCTTCGCCGGCTATGACTGGACGCCGGACGATTACTGGACGTTGGGCGCGCGCTTTGAACTGAACAGCGCCGACGCGCCCTTGAAAGGCCGTCTCGACGATGTGCGCGGCAACAAGGCGCAATTGAGCCTGCAATACCGCGCCGACGACTACCGCAGCTACGGCCTGCAGGCGGAAACCTTGTCGCTGTCCGACGGCAATCTGCGCCGCGCCGCGTCCGCCAACTGGGAGGAACGCTGGATCAGCGGGCCGCGCTACAAGCTCAACACCATCCTGAGCCTGGCCGCCAGCGGCAACGACAGCGTGGCGTCCGCCCGCTACTTCAACCCGCGCGCCGACGGCGAGGCCTCGGTGACCGCGTTGCAGGAATGGAAGCTGTGGGGCGATTACGACAACACCTGGCATCAACGCCTGGGCCTGACGCTGGGCCGCTACACGCAGCGGGATTACGGCAGCGGCGGGGTCTGGGGCTTGCTGCTGGAGCAGGAATGGCGCTGGAACACCCGCGGCAGCCTGCGTTACGGCTTTACCCGGGTGCGCCATCCCTATGATGGCAAGCCGGACATCGGCAACAAGGTTTATCTCAATCTGGATTGGCGCTTCTGATGAAAACGATACGATGGCTGGCGGCGCTGCTGCTGGCATGCCTGCTGTGGAGCGGCGGCGCGCTGGCCGCCGCCGGCCAATTGATCATTCTGTGTTACCACGAAGTGGGCAAGACCGATGAGGCCGCGTCCGACCCGTTCGCGGTGGATGCCCGCTCGCTGGTGCGGCAGATGGAATGGATGCGGGGGCAGGGCTATAGCTTTGTCAGCCTGCAGCAAGTGCTGGATGATCGCGCCGGCGGCAAGCCGCTGCCGGACAAGGCGGTGCTGCTGACCTTCGACGACGGCTATCGCAGCGTCTACACCAATGTCTATCCGGTGTTGAAGTTGTTCAAGGCGCCGGCGCTGATCGCGCTGGTGGGCAGCTGGCTGCAAGTGCCGGAAGGGCGCCAAGTCAGCTATGGTGATGGCGTGGCGCCGCGCGACAAATTCCTGAGCTGGGCGCAGATCCGCGAAATGCGCGACAGCGGACTGGTGGAAGTGGCCAGCCACAGCTACGCCTCCCACCTGGGCCTGCAAGCCAATCCGCAGGGCAATATGGAACCGGCGCTGACCACGCGCGTTTTCCGCGCCAACGGCTATGAAAGCGAACCGGCCTATCTGGCGCGCATCCGCGACGATCTGCGCCGCAACAGCGCGCTGCTCAAGGCGCAGCTGGGCCAGGCGCCGCGCGCCATGGTATGGCCCTATGGCAGTTACTCCCTGGAAGCGGCGCGGGTGGCGGAGCAGGAAGGCATGCCGGTGACCATGAGCCTGGACGCCGGCATCAACGGCCGCGGCACCGCGCTGTCCTCGCTGCGGCGCGTGCTGCTGGACGCCAATATGAACCTGGCCGACCTGGCCTATCAGTTCAAACAGCTGAACGGCTGGCCGGAAGGCATACGCCCCGAGCCCAGCCGCATCATGCACGTGGACCTCGACTATATCTATGACCCCAACCCCAAGCGCCAGGACGAAAACCTGGGCCGGCTGCTGGACCGGGTCAAGGCCATGGGCGCGTCTACCGTCTATCTGCAAGCCTTCGCCGATCCGGACGGCGACGGCGTGGCGCGGGCGCTGTATTTCCCCAACCGCCATCTGCCGATGCGTTCCGATCTGTTCAACCGCGCCGCCTGGCAATTGCAGACCCGGGCCAATGTCAGGGTCTACGCCTGGATGCCGCTGCTGGGCTTCGCCTTGCCGGCCGGCCATCCGCTGGCCAAGGAGAAGGTGCTGGCGTTGAGCGCCGGCGGCCAGCTCAAGCAGCAAGGCTATGCGCGCCTGAGTCCGTATTCGCAGCCGGCGCGCCAGCTGATCCGCGACCTTTATGAAGACCTGGCGCGCAGCTCGCGTTTCAACGGCCTGCTGTTCCACGACGACGCCACCCTGTCCGATTTCGAAGACGCCGGGCCGGCGGCGGAGCGGGCGCGCCTAAGCCAGGGCCTGGCCGCCAAGGTGGCCGATGTGCGCGCCGATCCGGCGCAAATGGAGCGCTGGACCCGTGGCAAGACCGAACTGCTGGACGATTTCAGTCTGGAACTGGCCGCCGTGGTGCGCCGCTATCAGCCGGCGCTGCGCACCGCGCGCAATCTGTACGCGGAAGTGGTGCTGAATCCTGAATCGGAAGCCTGGTTCGCTCAGTCCTTCGACAGCGCGCTGCGCTACTATGACCGGGTGGCGGTGATGGCCATGCCCTATATGGAAAACGCCACCGATCCCAAGGCCTGGATGCGGCGCTTGTTCGACAAGGTGGCGGCCAAGCCCGGCGCGCTGGAGAAAACCGTGTTCGAACTGCAAGCCACCGACTGGCGTGTGCGCAAGCCGATTCCCACCGCGGAAATGGCGGCCACCGTGCGCGAACTCAACACCCTGGGCGCGCGCCACATCGCCTATTACCCGGACGATCTGTTCCAAGACCAGCCGCGGCTGAAGGAATTCCGGCGCGTGTTTTCCATGACCGGGCAGCCGGAGCAGTAAAGCGCCGCAAGGCAGGCATAAGCCAGCGCCTGGGCGGGACTGCTCCGGGCGGCTGGGAAGTCGGGCGCCGCGCCGCAGAGCGCGCCGCCGCGTAGACATGAAGAGCTGTGTTAAGGGGCAAGGAGATTTGTTGTGGACCACGCGTTGACGCTACTGCTGGCGTACGCCTTTTTCTATCCGCTGTTCATGGCCTATCTGTGGATGGTGGGGGCGGTGCATTACTACTTTCATTACGAGCGAAAAGACCCGCCGCTGAACCAGCCGCCGGAGCTGGACTACCCGCCCCTGAGCGTGGTGGTGCCTTGCTACAACGAGGAAGACAATGTGCGCGAAACGCTGGCCTATGCGCTGGCGCTGGATTACCCGGAATTCGAGGTCATCGCCGTCAATGACGGCAGCCGCGACGCCACCGGCGCCATCCTCGACGAAATGGCGGCCGAGCACCCGCGGCTGCGCGTGGTGCACCAGGCCACCAACCAGGGCAAGGCGGTGGGGCTCAACACCGCGCTGGCGCTGTCGCGCCACGAATACCTGCTGTGCATAGACGGCGACGCGCTGCTGGACCCGTATGCGGCCAAATGGCTGATGCGCCATTTCCTGACCTCGCCGCGCGTGGGCGCGGTCACCGGCAATCCGCGCATCCGCAACCGCACCACCTTGTTCGGGCGGCTGCAAGTGGGCGAGTTCACCGCCATCATCGGCCTGATCAAGCGCGCGCAGCGCACTTACGGCCGGCTGTTCACCGTCTCCGGCGTCATCACCGCCTTCCGCAAGACCGCGGTCTACCAGGCCGGCTACTGGAGCGAGGACATGCTGACCGAGGACATCGACATCAGCTGGAAGATCCAGCTCAAGCACTGGAGCGTGCGCTTCGAGCCGCGCGCGCTGGTGTGGATACTGATGCCGGAAACCCTGCGCGGACTGTGGAAGCAGCGGCTGCGCTGGGCCAAGGGTGGCACCCAGGCGCTGATGCGCAATGCCTGGGTGCTGCGCACCTGGCGGCACCGCCACATGTGGCCGGTGTACTCCGAGTACTTCCTCAGCGTGGTGTGGTCCTACACCATGGCCGGCATCATCGTGTACTGGCTGCTGAGCCTGTTCTTCAGCGCCTGGCTGACCGGGGTGGCCTCGCCCTTCGTGCCCGGCTGGCACGGCCTGATCTTGGGCGGCACCTGCATGCTGCAGTTCGCCATCAGCAAGATGATGGACAGCCAGTACGATGCCGACCTCGGCAAGAACTACTACTGGATGGTGTGGTATCCGCTGGCCTATTGGTTGCTGAACATCGGCACCACGGTGGTGGCCTTCCCGCAGGCGGTGTTCCGCAAGAAGGGCAAGCGCGCGCGCTGGGTCAGCCCGGACCGGGGGGTGCGCGCATGAGACGGCCGGGAGAAGGCCTGATCATCCAGGCCGCGCACAATATGAGCGCACTGCAGCGCCTGCTGTCCTGGCTGCTGACCTTGTTGTGGTGGCTGCTGTGGCTTTATCTGTGGCTGCCGGCGGTGGCTTTCGCCTGCTATCTGATCTGGGGGCGCGAGGTGCTGCCGGTTTCCATTCGCGCGCTGGACGCGCCGGCGCATCTGACCCTGCTGAGTGAGTACGGTCTGTTCATCGCGCTGTTCGGCTTGTGCCTGGTTCTGTGGTCACGCGTCAATTACTGGCGTTTTTCCGGCAAGCAGCAGCGCAGCCGCATCCCCGACGTCACGCTGGAAGCCCTGGCTGCGGACCTGGGCGTGCCCCCGGCCGAGCTATGCAACGGCCGGGCGGCCAAGGTGGCGGTGGTGCATCACTGCGAGGAGGGCGGCATCGCCCACATCGAAACGGTGACGCCGTTACCAACCGCCGAACAAGGGCAGCAGCACTAAGGCCAGCAACAAGGCCCAGGCGGCACCGCCGGCGCACAGCGCACTATAGGCGAAATGCTGCGACTCCACTTCCTCCTCCAGCCCCAGGATGGCCGGCAGGCCGTGGTAGAGCAGGGCGAAGGACGCTGCCAGGCCCAGCAAGGCGCCCAGCAGATTGAAGGCCAGGTCCGGCGCCAGCAAGGCCAGGCTGGACAGCCACAGCGGCACCGCCGCGCCAGCCGCCAGCAGAAAGCAGGCATCGAAACCGGCGCTCAGCTTGTGGCTGGCGGCCAGGGTTTGCAGCACCCAGGCCATCAACGGCACCGTGGCCAGTTCGACGACGAAGAACAGCGCGGCGGCGATGAGCCAGCGTTCCATCCCCGCGGCGGGCGCGTAAAGCGGGCCATGGGCCAGGCCGGCGTAGCAGATCATCAGCGCCGGCAGCAGCGAGAACGGCAGTACCAGCTTCAGCATCATGCTGCGCGGCGACGGCGCATGCCCGCGCAACTCATCCCAGCCGATATGGCTGGAGAACAGCATTTTCGGATAGTGGCTCAGTTTCACGACAACGCTCCTTCAAGAATGGGTTGGACTGGCGGGTGGGGCTTGAAACCTGTTGACGACCCCTTGCGCGTCGCGGACGGGTGGCTTCGCCGAGTCGATCCGCGAAATACGCAATAATGTCTGCGCATTCCGCGTTTCCGGCTGTTTTACCCTGATTCACAAGATCGCAAGCGGACTCTCATACTCTCAATATGTATCATGATGTGATATAAATTCAAGCATGAACCCCTTTTCAGACTCTCCCATCCTGAGCAAGGCGGATTTCGAGCGCCTGTCCGAGTTCCGCCATCAACTGCGCGTGTTCCTGCGCTTCAGCGAGGACGCCTGCCGCGGCCATGGTCTGACCCCGCTGCAATACCAGCTGCTCTTGCACGTGCAGGGCTATCCGGGCCGTGACTGGGCCACGGTGGGAGAACTGGCGGAACGGCTGCAATCCCACCACCATGGCGTGGTGGCGCTGGCCAGCCGCTGCGAGGAACTGGGCCTGGTGCAGCGCCGGCCCGGTCGCGAGGACCGGCGTCAGGTGGAAATCCACCTGACCGAGGCCGGGCGCAATCAGGCGCAGGCGCTGGCCGGCCTGCACCGCGACGAAATCCGCCTGCTGAGCGACAAGCTGGCGCCGCCGGGCTTCGAGCCGGATCAGTCCTCCAGATAGCGGCGGCGGATCTGCTGCAGCCGGCCATCGGCGGTGATGCGGTTCAAGGCCTTCTGCAGGCGCTGCACCCGCTCCGGCGGCGTGGCGGCGTTGAAGGCGAACCAGTACTGGCCGGTGCCGTCCAGCAACCGGGCGGGCGCCACCGTGCGCTGCGGCAGCTTCAGCGCCTGCAACTGCCAGTGCATCGCCCAGTCCAGCATCGCCACCAGATCGATGCGGTCCAGCAACAGCTTGCGCAGATTGGCCGCGTCGTCCTGGCCGGCGTCCAGCTGACCGTCACGCATCAGGCCCTGCGCCGCCAATTGATTGAAGGCGGCGGAGCCGGCCAGCGCGCCGACGCGGTAGCGCCGCAAATCGTCGTTCGCGCGCAAGCGGATGTCGCGGCGCGTCGCCAGCCGGTATAGATAGACGCGGCGCGGTCCTATCGGCCCCACCCACTGGAACTGCGCCTCCCGCTCCGGCGTGCGCACCACGGTGAACAACAGCGCGTTGGGCGATTTCTGCACCGCGGCGTAGGCGCGCAGCCAGGGCTGCGCTTCAATGCTGAGGCTGAGCCCGGCTTCCTGCGCCGCCAGGCGCAGCACCTCGGTGGAATAGCCGCTGATCTTGCCCTTGTCCACATAGTTCAGCGGCGGCACGTCCTCGGTGTAGGCATGGATGTCGACCGCCGCCGCGCTCAGCGCCCAGCACGCGCCGAGCGCCGCCAGCAGCGGGCGGATGATTGTCCCCGGAATGACCATTTTTTGTCCGTTATGCGTGATGGCTCACAGCATGGCAGTTTGCCAGACAAAATCGCGGTATTGATGACAAATGGGGCAGGGGCGCGTTCAGCGCAGCGCCAGCGCGGCTCCCAGCCCGATCAGCGCGCAGCCTATGAAGCGGTTGAGCCCGCGCTGCCAGCGCAGCATCCCGGCGTGCAGCCGCGGCTGGGTGAACAGCACGGCCACCAGCGCGAACCAGGCCAGGTGGGCGGTGGAAATGAACAGGCCGTAAGCGAAGCGCAGCGCCGGCGGCGTGTCCGCGTTCACCGCCTGACTGAACAGGCTGAGCACGAATAGCGAGGTCTTGGGGTTGAGCGCATTGCACAACAGGCCGGCGCGCAGCGCCTGCCAGGCGCTTTGCCGGCCGTGCGCCGTAGCCGGGCCGCCGGCCAGCGGCGGCTGGATGAAGGTGCGGTAGCCGATATAGAGCAGATAGCCGGCGCCCAGCAGCTTGAAGCCGGCCAGCAGCCACGGCGTGCGGCTGAGCAGCAGGCTCAGGCCCAGCAGCGCGCACAGCACGTGGAATTGCACGCCCAGCGCGATGCCGCAGGCGCCCAGCACGCCGTGGCCGCGCCCGTATTGCAGGCTGTTGCGGGTGATGACGGCGAAATCGGCGCCGGGGCTGATCACGGCGAGCAGGGTGAGCACGGCAACGGTGAGGAGTTCATTCATCGCGACAAGACTTTCAGGGTGGAAACGAGGTCGATTGTCGCGGGCTTGGCGCGTGGCCAAAATCGATTTATTGTCAGCGCATTGAGTGAGGAAATATCACAGATGAGCTATCGCATTCCCGCCTTGAACGCCGTTCGCGTGTTTGAAGCCGCCGCGCGCCACGGCAGTTTCGTCAAGGCCGCCGCTGAACTATGCGTGACCCACGGCGCGGTCAGCCGCCAGGTCAGGCAATTGGAGGAAGGCCTGGGCGTGGCCTTGTTCGAGCGGCGCAACCGGGCGGTCTTCCTCACCGCGGCTGGCGAAAGCTTTTACCACAGCTGCGCCGAGGCGCTGCGGTTGCTGGAGCAGGGCGCGGCCCGCGCGCGGCGGCAGGCGGACGCGCCGCTGCGCCTGTCCTGCGAGCCCACCATTGCGATGCGCTGGCTGATACCGCGGCTGCCGGCCTTTCAGGCCGAGCATCCCGGCATTGAGCTGCTGCTGTCCGCCGCCGGTGGGAAAGTTGATTTTTCCTCACAGAGAATCGACTTGGCCCTGCGCCGCGACGACAGTGGTTGGGGCCTGGGCGACCATGTGGCGGCAGTGGCGCGCGAATGCGTGGGGCCAGTGTGCGCGCCGGCGCGGCTGGGCGCGGCCGGCGGTGATTGGCGCGAGCTGCCCCTGCTGCACGCGGACAGCAGGCCGGAAGCCTGGAGCCGCTGGCTGACGGCGCAGGGAGAGATGGCCCGCGCCGAGGCCGGCCGCTTCGAACATTTCTATCTCAGCCTGCAAGTGGCCGAGGCCGGGCTGGGGCAGGCCATCGCCTCGGTCTATATGGCGGCGGACGCCTTGGCATTGGGCCAGCTGACGGCGCCGGCCGGCTTCCGCGCCGACGGCTCCAGCTATGTGCTGTTGTCGCCACGGCCGTTTGAAGGCGACACGCGCCGGCAGGCGGTGCTGGACTGGCTGCGCCGGCAGATGGCGCTGGATCTGGCGCGCAACGGCTGCGCCGATTGAGAGCCCGCGGCCGGACTGTCAGTCGGCGCTGTCGATGGCGGGCAGGCCGGCCTGGCAGCGTTCGAACAGCTCGCGCTCCTCGAAGCGCACATGTGCTTCCAGCAACTCGGCGAAGCGCGCCAGCGTCGTCGCGTCCGGCGCCGCCAGCTCGGCGCTCAGCGCGCGCAGCCGGCGGTGCTCGTCCAATGCCCTGATGGCCAGCGCGGCGTGTTCGCTTTGCGCCAGCCGTGGAAACAGCATGGTTTCTTCTTCGATGAAATGCCGCTCCAGCGCGTCGGCGCTCCAGGCTTGCAGTTCGGCGGCCAGGCGGGCCTGCCGCTCCGGCTCGCCGCTGGCGGCGGCCAAGCGCGCCTGACGCGCCATTTTCAGCGCCTGGTGATGTTCGCGGGACAGTTCCAGCAAGGCGGGGTGTCGCTTCATGACGAGGGTTCTTTCAGAGATCGGGACGTCGGCGCGCGGCCGCGGCGCAGGCTGGCCAGCAGCAGGGCGACAAAGGCCAGCACTGTCAACGCGTTCAGCAGGCCGGCCGCGCTGCGCCAGGCGAAGCGGCCGTCCAGCATGCCGCCCAGCCGCAGCAGCAAGGACAGATGCAGGGCCGCCAGCGGCGCGTAGAACGCCGGGCTATAGGGCAGCTTCAGCCGCGTCAGCGCCGGGATGATGATGGGAGCGTGGCCGAACACCATGGAAAACACGAAGCCCAGACCCAGCGCGTGCAAGGCCGCGTCGCGCCAGGGGTGGCCGGGCAGCAGCGCGCCGGCCAGGCCGAGCGCGCCGGCGACGGCCAGCCAGCCATAGCCGCAGAGCAGGGCTATGGCGATGTAGCGGGTCAGCCCGCGCTGGCGCGCATTGCGGCGGGCGATGTCATGGCGCAGCAGCCAGGCGGCCAGCGCCAGCAGCGCCGCCGCGTACAGGCGCAAGCCGGCGTCCGGCAGCCACAGGCTCAGGGCGGCGGCGGCGCACAGCGCCAAGGCCGCCAGCGCGAAGCCGTGCCGCGCCGACGCGGACAGCGGCAGCAACCGGGTCAGCTCCAGCCGCTCGCCGGCAATGGTCAGCACCAGGAAGGCCAGCCACCAGGGAATCGCCGGCTGCGCATCGCCGCCCAGCAGCCAGGCCAGATTGCCCAGCAGCCAGCACAGCGCGGCGGCGGCCAGCGTCGCGGTGAAGGCGGCGGGCTGCCGCCGCCATACCAACAGGCTGCCGGCCAGCAGCATGGCGGCCGCCAGCGTCAGCAACAACGGGGCCGCGGCCGGCGGCAGGCCGGCGATCAGGCTCAGGCCGGCCAATCCGGCTCCGGCCGGCGCCAGCAGCGCCCAGTTCCGCTTCAGCGCCACCGCGCGCTCCAGGCTGATCACGCAGCCGAAGAAGGCGCCTATCATCAAGGCCGCGTGCTGGCCGGCCAGCGCCGCCGCATAAGCCGGCGTGGTCCAGCCCAGGCGCGCCAGGCCGGCCAGCGCGCCGCTGAACAGGGCCAGCGCCGCCAGGGCCAGCCAAGGCAGCCGCAGCGCCTGCGCCGGGCTCATGCCTGCCAGCCGAAGTGACGGCGGCTGTCCTCGCTCATCCGTTCCGGCGACCAGGCCGGCTCCCATACCAGATTGACATGGATGCGGCGCTGCGGCGGCAGGCCATGGGTGAGCGCGAACTCCACCTCGTCCAGAATCATCTCGCCCATCGGGCAGGCGGGCGAGGTCATGGTCATGTCGATCAGCAGCTGTTCCGGCTGCGGCTCGATGCGGTAGACCAGGCCGAGATCGATGATGTTGACGCCGATTTCAGGGTCTATGACCTGGCGCAGCAAGCTGCGCGCCAAGTCCACTTCTTGTTGCTGTTCAGGTGAGAGCGGGTCCGACATGGTGGTCGCCTTTTTAAGGTATATATTTTCTACACCTTATGGATGCTACGCCGCTGGCGGAGGCCGGGCAATAGGTCGTTCAGCCTAAATCACGGTGCTGCGTCTGTTCCCAATCCAGCCCAAAGCGCGCCAGGTATTTGCGCAGCCGATCCGCGTCGTTAGGCTGGGCCTTGAGCTGGCGCGAGGCCGCGAACAGCTTGCGGCCCGCCTCGGACAGAGTGGCGGACTCGGCGCACACGCGCAGCACGCCTTCCAGCTGCATGCGGTCGAACAGATCCAGCCGCGCCAGCCGTTCCGGGTCCAGCAACGCCGGTGTTTGTTCCGGCATGGAATCTTGCCAGCCGTGGCGCAGCCGCGCGATCTCCTCGGCCACGCCGTCCTCGTCGATGCGGCCGGCGTCGGCCAGCGTCGCCATCCGCGTCACCGATGCCGACAGCTCGCGGAAATTGCCCTGCCAGCGCGCCTGCGGCGCGGCGGCGAAGGCGAGGTAGGCGCGGCGCGCCTCGGCGTTGAAGCGAGCGCGACGGCCGGATTGCTCGGCATGGCGCGCCAGCTCGAATTCCAGATTGGGCTCGACGTCCTCGCGGCGTTCGGCCAGGCCGGGCAGTTCGAAACTCCATAGATTGATGCGAGCGTACAGGTCCTCGCGGAAGCGGCCGTCGCGCACCCATTGGCGCAGATCGCGCACCGTGCCGCAGATCAGCTGGAAATCGCTGCCGGTCTCGCGGTCGCCGCCAAAGGGGAAAAAGCGCTTCTCCTCTATGGCCTTGAGCAGCATCGCCTGCTCGTCCAAGCCCAGTTCGCCGATTTCGTCCAGGAACAGCATGCCGCCGTCGGCGCCGCGCAGCAGGCCGGCGCGCTCGGCGTGCGCGCCGGTGAACGCGCCTTTCACATGGCCGAACAGCGCCGACATCGCGCTATCGCCGCGCAAGGTGGCGCAATTGACCTCGACGAAGGCGCCGTCCAGCTGGCGGCGCGCCTTCTTCAACTGGTACAGCCGGCGCGCCAGCTGGCTCTTGCCGGCGCCGGTGGGGCCGCTGAGCAGGATGGGCGCGTCGGAGCGCGTCGCCACCCGCTCGATCTGTTCGATCATGCGGTTGAAGCGCGGATTGCGGGTGGCGATGCCGGCCTTGAGGAAGGACACCGTATCGTCGCTCTCGCGTTGAAAGCGCTGTGCGATCTGGTCATAGCGCGACAGGTCCAGGTCGATGACGCTGGTCTCGCCGGCCAGGCGCTCGCCCTGGCGCGACGGCGAGCTTTGCAGCAGCCGCGCCGGCAAATGGCGGGACTCGGCGAGCAGGAACCAGCAGATTTGCGCCACATGGGTGCCGGTGGTGATGTGGACCAGGTAGTCCTCGCGCTCGGTGTCGAAGGGATAGCGCGCGGCGAAATCGTGCAGCGTCGCGTACATTTCCTCGAAATCCCACGGGTCTTGCAGATTGACCGCGTGCAGCCTCACCTCGGTGTCCGGCGACACCGCGGCGATATCCTCGGCGGTCAGCTGCGCCAGTCTCAAGTGGTGGTTGTCGTGCAGCAGCTCCAGCCGCCGCAGCGGCATCTGCGGCTGGGCGCAAATACCCACGCTGGGCCGCCATTTCTTCCAGCGTTCGGCGCCGTGACCGCGCCGGTCCAGCACCGTGCCCAGGAATCCTATCGCTACCGTATCGCGCATGGCTTATCTTTTTGGATAAATGACTAGATTATAATATCGCAAAATAAGCGGTCCATTCCAGATGGGTCGCGAGCGGTTTGTGGTGAATTTGGTTTTTATTATTAAATATCAATGGCTTGACGGTTTTATTTTTCGGAGTCTAAGCGCTGGCACGCTTCTGGCTATATGAATGGAGGAGGGAGTGGGAGCATCGGCATGGGCCGGTGTTTCCGTCCCCGGGGCGATTCAGCGGCAGCGGCCCGGCTGCTCAAACCTAAACAAGAAAGAAAACAAACCGTGAACCAATATCAAACTCTGCAAGCGCCCAATGGCGCAGCTATCAAAATGTGGACGCAAGGCGTGCCGGTGGAAGAAGCCGCCCGCGCTCAGCTGCTGCAAACCGCGCAACTGCCCTTCATCTACAAACACCTGGCGGTGATGCCGGACGTGCATCTGGGCAAGGGCTCCACCATAGGCAGCGTGATTCCCACCCGCGGCGCCATCATCCCGGCGGCGGTGGGCGTGGACATAGGCTGCGGCATGATGGCGGCGCGCACCTCGCTGCGGGCGGCGGACCTGCCGGATCAGCTGGGCGGCCTGCGCAGCGCCATCGAAGCCGCGGTGCCGCATGGCCGCAGTTCCACCCGCTCCGGCCGCGACAAGGGCGCCTGGGGCCGGCCGCCGGCCAGCGTGGACCAGGCCTGGGCGCGGCTGCTGCCGGGCTTCGAGGCCATCGTCGCCAAATACCCCAAGCTGGCGAAAACCAATAACCATACCCATCTGGGTACGCTGGGCACCGGCAATCACTTCGTCGAGGTCTGTCTGGACCAGGAGGACCGGGTCTGGTTCATGCTGCACTCCGGCTCGCGCGGCGTCGGCAACGCCATCGGCAACCTGTTCATCGAACTGGCCCAGGCCGATATGCGCCAGCACATCGCCAATCTGCCGCACCGTGAACTGGCTTACTTCGAAGAAGGCAGCCGCCATTTCGACGACTACGTGGAAGCGGTGGGCTGGGCGCAGGACTATGCGCGCCAGAACCGCCTGCTGATGATGCGCCACGTGGTGGACGCCGCGCGCACGGTGATCGCCAAGCCTTTCGACGCCGAAGTGGAAGCGGTGAACTGCCACCACAACTATGTGCAGCGCGAAACCCACTTTGGCCAAGAGGTGCTGGTGACGCGCAAGGGCGCGGTGGCCGCGCACAAGGGCCAACTGGGCATCATCCCTGGCTCCATGGGCGCCAAGAGCTTCATCGTGCGCGGCCTGGGCAATGAGGACGCCTTCTGCTCCTGCAGCCATGGCGCCGGCCGCACCATGAGCCGGACCGAGGCCAAGCGCCGCTTCGACATCGAAGACCAGCGCCGGGCCACCGCCCATGTGGAATGCCGCAAGGACGTCGGCGTGATCGACGAGATCCCTATGGCCTACAAGGACATCGACGCGGTGATGGCGGCCCAGTCCAGCTTGGTGGAGGTGGTGCACACCCTGCGTCAGATCGTCTGCGTCAAAGGCTGAGGCTAGCGATGGTTGACGCCATGGCCGGCGCAAGCCGCTCCAGGCGAGGGCGTGACGGCGCAAGCCGCGCGCCTTGTCGGCCTGGCGCGGCCGACCACGGTTCAAGGCCGACTCATTAGTCTTGTGCGAAGCTGCAACGCCTGCGCCGCGAGCGACCGCCAGTCGCGTCGCCCGTGTCAGGGTTGGGAAGCGGGCGTTAAGCCGTCGGCTTCGCCTAGAACCTGTTTACGATCTGCTGCGCGTTGGCGGGATGGATAGAAATGGGCGTTGAAACCAAGCTCAAAATGCTCATGTACCACGTGTAGATTCCGCTTTTTCGCTGGTTTTCGCCTTGTCTCGCCTTAGCTCGCGAGATTGTAAACAGGTTCTTATAGAACCTGTTCAATGTCTGCCGCGCGTCGTGAGATGTGACACGGTGGGCGCGCCTTCGGAATGCTCAATGTGCCGCCTGCGCATCCCGCTTCCGCAGGCGCTGCCGCCTGGTCTTGTTCGGGGCCGCGATAGCATGGATAGGCGTCTGAAAATCAAGTATCTGTCGCCGGCATGTCCGCCGGGGTCTCCTTGTCTCTGGCCCTGGCCCTGGCCCTGCTGGCGCTCTGGAGACAGACATGCACGAATTTTTATTTCAACACCCGCTGGACGACGCCATGCGCGCGCGGGTGCTGCGCAAACTGGACGCACTGGAGCGGCGACACCGGGTGAGGGTGTTGTACGCCTGCGAATCCGGCAGCCGCGCCTGGGGCTTTCCCTCGCCGGACAGCGATTACGATGTGCGTTTTATCTATGTGCACGAGCCAGAGTGGTATTTACGGGTGATGCCGCAGCGCGATGTGATCGAACAGCCGATCAGCGACGCTCTGGACCTCAGCGGCTGGGAGCTGCGCAAGGCGCTGCGCCTGTTGCACGACTCCAACCCGGCGCTGAGCGAATGGCTGCAATCGCCGCTGGTCTATCGCGCCGATCCACAGGCGCTGCGGCTGCTGCGCGCGCTGGCGCCGGAATTCCGCTCGGAGCGCAAATGCCGCTGGCACTACCTGGCCATGGCGCGCAAGGTGGCCAACACCTATCTGCGTGGCGATCAGGTTCAGCCCAAGAAGTATCTGTACGCGCTGCGCGCCTTGTTGGCGGTGGCCTGGTTGGACGCCGGGCGCGGCATGCCGCCGCTGCGCTTCGCCGAGCTGGCCGCCGCCGGCATAGAAGACGCGGAACTGGCCGCCGACATCAACCGGCTGCTGGCGGCCAAGCTATCCGGCGCTGAAACGCTGGCGGGGCCGCGCCGGCCACGTATCGACGCCTTCATTCAGGAGCGGCTGGAGCAGTGCGTGCCGGAGCCGCCGCCGTTGGCGCTGCCAGCCGGGGATGGCGCGCGGCTGGATCAGGTGCTGTGGCGGCTGGCCAGGCCCTTAGACCAATCGCCGCAACGGGTGTCCAGCTGAAAGGACAGCAATATTTATCCAGATGGAATAATAAGATGACCGGGTCGGCGGTACGGCGTCAATGCCGGCCGCTGGCCCTTTATCACTTAAATAGAGCCTGTTCCACGGCCCGCGCGCCAGGGCGAAATCAGCGAAAGAAATAGAATGCCCATACGCTATATGAGCATTCCGCCGCCGTTTTCAGCATGGCATTCCCGCGGCGCGGCGGACTGTGAAGCGGCTCTCAGAACGTGTTTATGATCTCGCGAGCTAAGGCGAGACAAGGCGTTGCGGCTGAGAAAGCGGAATGTACAAGTGGTACATGAGCATTTCGAAGCTGTGCTCACCGCGTCACGTTTCACGACGCGCAGCAGATCGTAAACAGGTTCTTCAACCGGGGGTATCGTGATGAGCTTCTCTAATGTCCAATCCAGGCCGGGCCAGCAGCCGCGCCATGGCCAAGTATTCAAGCCGGAATCGCGTGGCCAGTTCTGCGTGGATGGCGTCAACGCCCAATGCCCGCTGCAAAGCTGGCATGTCAACGGCCTGGAAAGCGGCAAATTCTTCCCCGCCGCCGTGGGTGGCCTGCGCGATCCGCTGGCGCCGGACGATGTGGCCAATGTGGCGCCGCCGGCGGACGGCAAGATCGCCAGCGCCGGCCAGGCTTTCGCCGCGGTGCTGGACGAACAGAGCGCCGAGCGTTGGCACAAACACCCGGTCAAGCCCGGCCAGAGCCTGGACTTTCAATGGAGCTATCACGCCATCCACCTGACCCGGCGCTGGAACTACTTCATCACCAAGCCGGACTGGAACCCGAACCAGCCGCTGAGCCGCGCCCAGTTCGAGGCCGAACCGTTCCACAAGGTGGAGCTGACCGCCCAACCCTATTGGTCGCACAACGACGCGCTGACACCGCCGGATCCCTCCATTCACCAAGTCAGGCTGCCGGAGCGCAAGGGCTACCACGTGGTGCTGGCGGTATGGGAAGTGGCCGACACCGGCAATGCCTTCTACCAAGTGATCGATTTCGACTTCGGTTGAGCCGGCGGCCGGAATGAAAAAACCGCCCGCCGCGCGGCCGGAATACCAGGCCGTGACGACGGGCGGTTTGACTGAGTGCGCGAGGCAGGAACGGCTTAAGTCATTGCCTCGAAACGCTCGCCCACGAACACCCGGCAGGGATTGCCGCGCGCCACCTGATGATGCAGCAAGCGTCGCGCCGCGCGCGCGCCGGCCGCGTCCCGCTCCGCCAGTTGCTCCAGCTTCAGCGCGATCAGGCGCAGCGCCAGCCGCTTATTGGCGTGCTGGCTGCGCTCCGATTGCACCTTGACGCTGATGCCGCTGGCGATATGCGTGGCGCGCACCGCTGATTCCGTACGGTTGACGTGCTGGCCGCCGGGGCCGGACGCGCGCAGGGTTTCGAAGCGGATTTCCCCGGCCAGTTCTGCGGCCGGCTCCGGGCAGCGCGCCACGCCGATGAACCAGTTCTTGCGCGGATGGCGCGGCCGGTACGGGCTGGCGGCGCGCCATTGCAACGTGCCTATCCATCGCGCCGCCAGCGCCTCGGCGGCTTCGCCCTCCAGGGCCAGCAAGGCCGAGCGCAAGGTGCCGGCTCGCGGGCCGTCTTCCTGCTCCAGTAGTGTCAGCCGCAGGCCATGCGCCTCGGCTTCCGCCTGCACGCGCGCCAGCGCCTTGGCCACTGCCAGGCAGCACTCTTCCGGCCCTTGGGCGGCGGAGATTTGCAGCAGAATCATCAGCAGCACTCCCCGCGGGTTTTATAGGTGAGCACCGGCGCCAGCCGCGCCAGCGGCCGCACCAGGCCGGCCTGGACCAGGGTGTCGACAATGCTGTCCACCGGCTTGTAAGCCTCCGGCGCCTCCTCGTAGATCAACTGCCTATCCTGGCAGATCACCTGGCCGCCCAGGCGGGTGCGCGCCAGCTGCGCCGGGCTGAAACGCCGCGACAGCCGGTCCTTGCACTCGCTGCGCATCCATTTGCGGCCGGCGCCGTGCGCCAGCGACAACAGGCTCAGCTCGCTGGGCAGCGGCTCCACCAGATAAGTGAAATCCCCGCGCGAACCGGGAATCGCCACCAAGCCGGCGTCCGCCGGCGTGGCGCCCTTGCGGTGCAGCCAGCCGTCGACGCCGCCGATGCGCGCCGGCGACACCAGATTGTGATTGACGTCCAGCAGCGCTTCGCCGTCGGCGCGCAGCCGCTCCAGCATGCGCCGCGCAATCAGCAGCCGGTTGGCCTCGGCGAAGCGCAGGCCGGCATCGTGACGCGCCAGGTAGGCGGCGCAGTCCGCGCTGTCCTCCAACAGGCCGGCGTGGCCGTGGCGGTCCACCTGCTCGCGCAGAATGGCCTGGCCCAGGCCGCGAGAGCCGCTATGCACCAGCAGCAACAGCCGCTTGGGGTCCAACGCCAGCGCGGCGCCGCGTTCGGTGTCGTAAATCCGGTCCACGCGTTGCAGCTCGGCGAAGTGATTGCCGCCGCCTATGGTGCCCAGCGCGCTGTCGAAACCGCTGGCCGGCAGCGCCAGCGCCGCCACCCGTTCGCGCCAGTCCTCGTCCAGCGGGCCGTCCAGATTGCCCAGCCGTTTGTCCAGCTTGTCCGCGCTCAATTTGCCGACGGCGAGATCCGTGCGCCACAGCGCCATGCCGCAGCCGATGTCGCCGCCGATCAAGGCCGGGTAGACATGGCCGACGGCGAAGAAAGCCGCGCCCACCGGATAGCCGCGGCCGGGGTGCAGGTCCGGCATGCCGGCCACGCGGGCCATGCCCGGCAGCGCGGCGCTAGTGTGAAGTTGCTGGATCGCGGCGCCCTCGATCCAGGTGTCGTCCGAGGCCAGCAGTGTGACGGTCTCGGACAGGGTTTGCATGCAATTGCCCATGAAAAATTCCATCCCTCCGGAGAACGGCGGCGGCATGGCGCGACGAGCGCGCAGGCGCAATGCGGTCCTGAGCCGGAGGGTTCAGTAAAACGGTATTGAATGAAATGCGTTGGCTAGGGCAGAGCCGGGGCCGGAGGCCATTCGACGCGCGCGGCGGCAATGCCGGGCGTGGGGGAATCGATCAAGCTTGGGCGCGCTCTGCCAGGAAGGATGCTGTATGCCGCATGATGGTCTCCTTGGCTGCGTGATGGAAGAAAGGCCGGCATCGTAACGCAGAAACCGCGGCGATGCAATACGCATGCGCCGCGGCCTCGCCGTCAGCCGGCGATATGCGCGTCCAGTCCCTCGGCTCCGGCCGCCACCTGCGCGTCCAGCGTATGGCCATCCGGATAATCGTCGCTGTTCTGGCGGCGGAACGGAATCGGCGTCTCGTCGAACACGCCAAGCAGTCTTTGCCGCCAGGCGTCCTTGGCCGCGTCCAGCTCCGCGCCGGCGAGACGGTTGGCGTCGTACACCGCATGGGTGGGCAGCACCGCCATGCCGGGGTAGAACAGGCAGCCGTGTGTCACTGGAAACAACAGTTGCTCCAGCGGCCCGTTGATGCCGCGCGGGCCGTAGTCCCGCGCCGGTCCGCCCACCATGGTGGCCAGCATCGCGCGCTTGCCGCTCAGCGCGCCATCGCCGTAGCGCCAGCGATTACCCTCGTTGCGGTAGCCATAGGCGAAGCCGTAAAAACCTGTTTACGATCTTGCGAGCTAAGGCGAGACAAGGCGAAAACGGCTGAAGAAGCGGAATGTACATGTTGTACATGAGCATTCTGAAGACGTTTTCAACGCCGTATCGCCAACGCGCAGCTGATCGTAAACAGGTTTTAAGCGTAGACTCGGTCAATCCAACCTTTATGCAAGGCGGGCAAGCCGTACCACCACAGCGGAAACAGCATGATCACCAAATCCGCCGCCAGCAGCTTTTGCTGTTCGGCCGCCACATCGGCGCTTTGCCGGCCGCTGGCGTAAGCGTGTTGGGATTCGGAGATCAGGAACAGCCGCTGCGGATTGAGCCGGTCCGGGAAATCCCGCGCATCGGCGCCGGCTTTCCAGCTCATTGCGTAGAGGTCGGACTCCATCACGACATGGCCTTGCTGTTGCAAGCTCTGCCGCGCCAGCGCGGCGAACTGGGCGGTGAGCGAGTTGGGGTCCGGGTGGGCGTGGATGATCAGGGCTTGTCGGTTCATGCGGCCTCCAGTGGGCAAGAGTGGAAAGCCGCAGTCTGACGCGCGGTCAACTATCCGTGAAATCACGGTTTTTATTGCTTACTATTCATCAGATGGATACCAAACGACTCGACCTCAATCTACTGGTGACGCTGGAAGCCTTGCTGGTGGAACAGAACGTGACCCGCGCGGCCGCGCGGCTGAGCCTGAGCCAGCCGGCGGTGAGCGCGCAATTGAACCGCCTGCGCGAGTTGTTTGACGACCCGCTGCTGGTGGCCGTCCACCGCGGCATGTATCCCACGGCCAAGGCGCTGGAACTGTTCGAGCCCTTGCGCAAGGCGCTGAACGAAGTGCGCGCCACCGTGGCCGGGCATCAGGATTTCGAACCGGCCAGCGCCGAGCTGACCGTGTCCATCGCCTGCACCGATTACCTGCAAGCCGCGCTGCTGATCCCGCTGGCGCGGGAACTGCGCAAAAGCGCGCCCGGCGTGCGGGTGGCGGTGCGCGCGCTGGACTTGCACCGGCTGGAAGCGCAACTGGAGCAGGGCGATCTGGACCTGGCGCTGCTGACCCCGCCGGCGGCCCCGTCCAAGCTGAACAGCTGCCGGCTGTTCGACGAACACTATGTGCTGATTGGCCGCCGTGATCACCCAAGCTTGAAAGAAGGGCTGAGCGTGGAAGAATACGCGGCGCTGGACCACGTCATCGTGTCCTTGGACGGCAACGGCTTCTTCACCCCGGTGGACCGCACGCTGGCGGCGCTGGGCCTGCGCCGCAACGTGGCTTTGTCCGCCGCGTCCTTCCTGTTTGTGCCGGAAATGGTGGCGCAGTCCGACTTTGTCGCGCTGGTGCCGCAGCGCCTGGTGCAAGAACGCGGCGACGCGCTGAAGCAAGTGGAGTTTCCGCTGCCCACCGAAAGCTTCGAAGTGGGCATGGCCTGGCACGACCGCACCCAGCAGCATCCCGGCCATCGCTGGATGCGGGATTTCATCGTCACCCTGGTCAATGCCCAGGCAGGGTCGGCGGCTGACGCGGTGCCGTTGTCCTAGCGGGTTTAGCGCTGGCGCGAGTGCTTGAGTCGGCGCGCGTTGAAACCGGAGTCTGGAGGGTGTTTACGATCTTGCTAGGTTGAGAAAGCGAGGCACTCCGATTTCGAAGCGGCGCTTGTGGAAGGCTTCACGACGCGCCGCGGAGCGTAAACAGCTCCTCTCTGGCTCTGAGCTTCACGTCACAACCCACCGCTTTTCCCTTCCTGTCCTTGGCGCTATTGAGCGCGCACCTCATTGATGCCATGCGTTTATTCTGCTGGCGAGACCTCCATGCACGCTTTTGATTTGCCGAATCCAACGATTCAGAATTATGAGGGTGCTGGCTAATTTATCGTATTTTCTCTTCATGCTCTTATTTAGGGGGCGTGTGAGTCAATTGATCTTATTTTAGTTTGTCACGCCATCTTGTCATTTTCATGGCGAATCAATTTATTAAATAGGGTGTTGATATGATATGGGGGTTTTGTTCTCGTGGCTTAGCTTCGCTATATGGATTACTGTACTTGTTAACAGTTATTTTTCTGTGTTGTCTGGTGTAGCTTAATACACAAATGAAACGCGGCAGTATCGATGAGGAGAGAGAATGCTGGGTTTCATTTTGGTGGATGTGCCTAAACGGGAAAGACTGCGCTGCAGCACAGTACTGAGCACGGCTTTTCATGCCCATCTGGTTTACCTTGCCATGGTAATCGAGGCTTGATAATCATCCATTTTTTTCAACCAGGTCTGTTTGGACTTTAAAGCTTGTATTGTAATATTTATTGGCTTGTATGGTGATGGGGTAAACATTCCGTAATTTAAATTATTCATTTAATTGAAAGGGAGTTGCTATGAAAAAAGCACTATCAATTATTTTACTGTCCGCATTGTTCCAGATGAGCTACGCGGCTACCGCTCCAAACGCTGCGGATGGCAAGCAGGTGGATACGCCTCCAGTGGTGTCGGCTTCTGATTTGTTGAAGCAGCCGCAATCAAGGGGGCGCTATGGCGATGATCACGATAGGTGGCTGGAAGAAGAGTGCCTGCGTCACACCTGCCAGTGCCGCGGCACCAAGTATCCACCTGGAGCTTGCAGCTCTTTGTAGCGTAAGAAAGTGAACTCTAATTAAAGACTAATGGGCCATGTGTCGGCGCAGAGTGTCGGCATATGGCTCCAAGCCGGTATTCAGGCGAAAATACGTGAGTTCTTTATTGGAGATAAGTGCTTGGCCGCCATTTTGATGAGGGTGTCTCTGCAGGTTCTCCTCCATTTTTGCAAGGAGTTGGCCATATTGTTTAATGCTCGATCAGCATTCTAGTTTATGCAAGCATTGCTTGGCATGCTTCCAGTTTCACTCTTGTTTTGCTTTTTTTGAATGCTATTTTGGTGATCGGGTTTAATTGTAATGCCCATTGGCATTGCCTGGCGATTGGATAGACACTCCGTAACTTAAACTATGCATTTAATTGCAAGGGAGTAGTTATGAAAAAAGCGCTATCAATCATTTTACTGTCCGCATTGTTCCAGATGAGCTACGCGGCTACCGCTCCAAACGCTGCCGATGGCAAGCAGGTGGATACGCCTCCAGTGGTGTCGGCTTCAGACTTGCAGAAGAAGTCAACAGCGCGTTCCGCTGATGATCACGATCAGTGGTTGGTCGAAGAGTGCCTACGTCAGTCTTGCATGTGCCGTGGTATCGACTATCCCCCTGGAGAGTGCAGCCCAAACTGGAATTAATCGGGCAGCCTGATGCTTGAAACCTCAAAGTGAATAGAGCCGTATGCCGGCGTAAGCGCGGGCCTGCGGCTCTTTGCTGGAACAATTGCATGGCTCGGTCCTGATTTGTCATCCCCAGAGCGCAAACAAGCTTGCAATACCGCACCGCCATGCCGATGCGCTGTTCTCCGTCGCCGCTGGCCAGCGATCCCAAGACGAACTCACCGCGCCGGATGCCGCCGGCTTGACTCTCCCTGTGCACTCGCCAACAATAGCCCCCGCGCCGCAGCAATCGCGGCGCTCGGGATTGGTCTCCCGATAATGAATGCTTGTTGCGGATGCGCTGTTTCCACAGCGTATCCGTTGCCATTGCTTTGCCTATTCGGGCGGGCCGTGGCAAGTGGC